>NZ_JAGYGS010000019.1:0-55497 GCF_018991185.1 Lactiplantibacillus sp. 7.2.4 | reverse complement strand
ACTACTACGGCCCACAGCGGACTTGCACCGCCTAGTTATCACCCATGCCGGGCGCACTTCAAGATGCCACTCAGCTTATGCCGATTGGCCCGCAAGACCCCGTCCAGGTGCTCACCAAACGCCGGTGTCTGAATCTCCTGCGCGTAGGTCGGTGAGACGGTGTTGACGGCATCCGCAAAGTTAATGCCACCCTTTAGCCAGTTCACTCGGTCATAGAAGGCGACCCCCGACTCGGTATACGTCTCGGTCCCGATGTGAAAGAGGCTATCTAAGATGATTGGGTCATAAATGCCCTGAAATTGTAAATTGTGAATCGTCAGCAGCGTCTTGATATCGCGATAGGCTTCGATCCAGTAGTACTTCTCGGCAAGTAAGACCGGGATAAACGCGGTGTGCCAGTCGTTGAGTTGCAAAATGTCTGGAATGTAATCGATGCGTTCCATCATTTCACAAATCGCCATCTGGAAAAAGGCGAAGCGTTCGCCGTCATCCCAGTAACCGTATAGGCCGTCGCGGCCAAAGTAGTCTAAATTATCAATTAAATAATATTGAACGTGCGCCACCGTCAGCGTCTTAACGCCACAATACATCGCGTGGGCGCCCACCTGAACGGTAAAGTGCGTCACCGGTTTTAGCTGCTGCTGATACTCAGCTGGCATCCGCCGGGGATAGTAGGGAATCACGACCCGCGTCTCGACGCCTTCTGCTTGTAACGCACGCGGCAGAGCCATGCTGACGTCACCCAGTCCCCCCGTTTTATAAAAGGGCGCTGATTCTGCCGCTGCAAATAACACCCTAGTCATTGACCGCCACCTCCGCTTGCTGGAAGACGCGCTGGCCCTTGCTGATAATTAACAGTGCCGTTGGCGTGCCTTTGAGTACCAGGTTAGGCCCAATCACGGCATCCTTATCAATAATGACATTTTCGAGCTTACAGCCGGCTCCGATACGAGCGCCTTGCATGATGATGGCATTCTTGACTTGGGTATCGCGATTGACCAGAACATCTCTGAAAATGACAAAATGCGTGATTTGTCCCTCGATGTAACCACCCGTTCCGCAGAGGCTGTCACGACACAGCGAGCCCGTCGCAAAGAACGTTGGAATCTCGTTTTTGACCTTGGTATAGATGCGCCGTGAACTGTAGAACAGCGCCCGGAAGTTGGCTTCATCCAGCACGGCCATGTTGGCGGCGAAATAACTCTTTATATCATGAATATTGGCTTCAAATCCAGTGTATTCAAAGGCGTTCGCATTGTGCTGAATCACGGCTTGGCGCATCAATTCTTCCAAACTGATCATGTCGCCGCGCTGGTTTGCAGACTGTAATAGTTCAATCAAGTCGACGGTACTCATCAGATAAATCGCCATACTTTTGGCCACTTTTTTAGTCCGCGGCCCGATTTTCGCCTTACTCATTGGCACTACCGCCGCTGCTTCACCCTTGGCAGTCAATTGTAAAATGGTGTTTTCAGGAATCAGACTGGCTGGGTCGACTCGTTTATAAACGGCCGTTACGGGACTATTGCGTTCCTCGTGGTAGCGTAATAGCGCCTTCAAATCAATGTTACCGACGTTGCGAGTACTCATGACGACCGAGTACTCGCTCTGACTGCATTTGAGGAACTGAATCGAATTATCGTAGTAGTGATGCAACAGCGCCGCTTTCTTCTCCGGGGCGACTAGCTTCAAATCGTTATAGGGCGATAGGAACAGTCCCCCGCGAATCGTGTTCAGGCTCCAATCACGGCCGCTTCTGAGATGGTCAGTAACGGAGCGACCAGAACGGGGCACCGTCACCATCACATTTTGAATACCGGCATTAATCACGCTTGAAAGTTGAAAATCGACTAAGCGGTACCGCCCGCCAAATGGTAGCATGCCGACGGGTCGCACGGCCGTTAATGGCTGTAACTCATCACTTGGTTCTAGTAGGTTGATAATGGCACTAACTTGTTCACGTCTCATGGCTGTTCCACCCCCATCGTTTCGTGATACCCAACGACTGCAATCTCATCATCCGTTCCGATGATTTGGGCATCATCACCAATCACTGCATCTTCCCCAATTAGTGCGTGGTCGATCACCACGTTTTTGCCAATCGTTGCGCCCGGCATGACCATACTGTCGACGATGCGACTGCCCATCCCAACGGAGACCCGTTGCGATAAGATCGAATGGTCGATCTCACCCGCGACGTAACAACTATCGACGACCATCGCGTTATTGACCTGACTCGTCTCAGTCAAAAACATCGGTGGCAAGACTTCCGCCTTAGAATAGATGCGCCAGTAGCGGTCGCCAATATTCAACCGATTGTGTGGCGACAAGAACTCCATGTTGGCTTTCCACAGACTCTTGATGGTCCCGACATCGCGCCAATAACCCTTAAACGCGTATGCGTAAACGGATTCATTATTGGCCAGGTAAGATGGGATGACGTTTTTCCCGAAATCTTCCAACGATTTATCGGTCGCATAACTCTTGACGAGGTAGTCCCGAAGCGTCGGCCAGTTGAAAATGTAGATGCCCATCGAGGCTTTGTCGCTCTTGGGATGTTCGGGTTTTTCTTCAAATTCGATGATCCGATCAGTGGCATCCGTATTCATCATGCCGAAGCGCTTCGCTTCTTCCTTAGACACCGGAATCACGCCGACCGTCAGCGACGCTTTCTTCTCCTGATGATATTTCAACATCGCGTCATAATCCATTTTATAAATATGGTCGCCAGACAGGACGAGCAAATACTTCGGGTCCTGTTGGTCGATATATTCGATATTTTGATAAATGGCGTGCGCGGTTCCTTGGAAGAACTTCTCGCCTTCACTTGACGAATACGGCTGCAGAACAGTCACGCCACCATTCAAGCTGTCAAAGCCCCAACTAGCGCCACTGCCGATGTGCGCATTCAACTCTAAGGGTTGATACTGCGTAATGACGCCGACCGTGTTCACGCCGGAGTTCGCACAGTTACTGAGTGTAAAATCAATGATCCGATAACGGCCACCAAACGGCACGGCTGGTTTGGCCGTATCCTTCGTTAACTTACCTAGACGGGTCCCTTGACCGCCCGCTAAAATGATTCCTAACATGTCATCTTGCATGCTTAACTCCCCCTCGCATTATTTTGACTGGTCGAATTAACAGCGCGCCCATCGCGGGTAACGTTACTGTAAAGCTGGCTGGTTGGCCGCGATACGGAATCGCGTCGGCCGTAAAGTCCGTTTCGAGCTTGGTCCACGTGCCGCCAAAGGCTTGGTCTTCTGTATTGAGTAACAGTTCGTAATGACCCCGATATGGGACGCCGATGCGGTATTCTCGCCGTTCGACGGGCACAAAGTTAAAGGCCGCTACGACAAAGCTGTACTTGCGTTTGGCTTGGCGAATAAAACTCATCGTCGAGCTTTCTGGATCATCGGTATGGGTATAAATAATCCCTTCAGGCGCATGGTCGAGTTCCCATAGCGGCCGATTTTGCCGATAAACTTGGTTCAAGGTCGCGGTAAAGTGCTGCATCCGCTTATTTAACTTGTCCTTCAAGTCGACCCATTCCAAGGCACTCCAATCCCGCCATTCCAGGAACTGGCCCCATTCGGCCCCCATAAAATTCAGCTGCTTGCCTGGAAATGCCAGCATGTACGTCAGCATCGTGCGTAGATTGGCGAACTGATTGTAGCGATCGCCCGGCATTTTATGCATTAACGACTTTTTGCCATGCACGACTTCATCGTGAGAAAACGGCAAAATGAAGTGCTCATCGAACATGTAAACAAAGGCAAAGGTCAGCAGGTTAAAGTGGTCGTGGCGATAGAGCGGATCCATCATGAAGAAGTCGAGCGTATCGTGCATCCAGCCCATATTCCACTTATAGTTAAACCCCAGCCCACCGTCAGCGACCGCCCCGGTAACTTGGGGGTAAGCGGATGATTCTTCGGCAATCATCAAAACGTCTGGATGACGCGCTAGAATCGTCGTATTGAGCTTTTGCAGAAAGGCGATACCTTCGAGATTGCGATTATCACCATACTGGTTGACCTGGCCCTCACGTCCTTCGTCATAGTCGAGGTACAGCATGTTCGAAACGGCGTCAACACGAAGCCCATCGAGGTGGCACTGATCGAGCCAGAACAGCGCACTTGAAATCAAAAAGCTTTGGACCTGCGTCTTACCAAGATCAAAGTTCCAAGCCCCCCAGCGCCGATTATCCGCTCGTTTCGCATCCGCATATTCAAAGGTCGGCGTCCCGTCGTACTGATACAGAGCATCGTAATTGCGGATGAAGTGGCCGGGCACCCAGTCGACTAACACGCCAATGTTAGCTTGATGGCACTGGTCGACAAAATTCAGGAAGTCATCGCGACTGCCAAACCGACTCGTCGGGGCAAAGTAACCGAGCTGCTGATAGCCCCACGAAGCATCTAATAAATGTTCCATCACGGGCATCAGTTCAATGTGCGTATACCCCAATTGTTTGACGTAGGGAATCAATTCCGTCGCCAACTCAGCATAGGTCTCATAACTATCATCCGCGTGCCGGCGCCACGAGCCTAAGTGGACTTCATAAATATTGATTGGTCGGTTGACCGCGTGTGATTTTTTCCGCCGTGCGAGCCATAAACTGTCGTGCCACACCATTGAGACGGGTTCGACGACGACGCTCGCATCGCCGGGTTTACGTTCAAACTGTTGGGCAAACGGATCAATTTTGAGGGTCACCTGACCAGTGGCGGTCGTAATTTGAAACTTGTATAAGTCCCCCGAATGGACGCCCGCGAGTTGTCCCTGCCAAATACCGGTCGCCCCTAATAACTTCAGGCGATTCGGCTGCCAATCGTTAAAATCGCCGACAACGGCGACCGCTTTTGCATGTGGCGCCCAGACGCGAAAGACCGCGCGACCTGTCGCTGCTAAGTGGCACCCGAGGTAATCCTGACTGTTAAAACCCGTGCCGGTATTAAATAAGTAACTTGCATCGTTTATTTCAGTAACTTGCATCGTTTATTTCAGTAACTTGTTTGACCAACACCTCACACCCCCTATGTGATTAACTGAGCAGTTCCATAAAATTAATCTTATTATAAGTAGTTGATTGTCGTTTGCCTATCCTTGATAAGGTGGCCTTACATAACCCCTTCAACCGGTACAAACGCCGAAAATATAAGGATTATTATTGGTTGGTCGTCAATTCTCTGCAAACTGAGTCATGACAACTATTCGCAGTGAAGCCCGTGGTGACTAACGTTAACTTGTCTAGTCTCACAATTGATCAAAAAAAGCCGAAAAAACGTGGTTTTTTCGGCTTAGTTGATTTATTCAATTACATTTCTATCAAATTATTAATATTCCTGGCGGTGGTTGGACCTAAAAACGCCATTCAGGCGCGTAGACCTGAATGGCGTTGTGGTTGAGAGTTGGCACTTCAGAAGCTTCTGATTTGAAGCTTCTAAAACTTCTTAAAGTAGTGTTTGCCCCACATAAAGTACTATTTCCAATAAGCGTACCGATAAAGCGTATCCCGCAACAGGGTGAAGTGTACGCCGCCGACTTTTTTACTGATCAGGTGTGCGGCCGACGTTTGATAGATTGGGGTTACCCCTTGTTCTTGAGCAACTAACTTAGCAGCTTGTTGCATCGTCTGGTAACGCGCCTTGGTGGACTGCTTATCAGCGGTGATCGTTGAAATCAGCTTCTCGTACTTGGCGTTGTTGAACTTCCCGAAGTTAACGGAGTTGGTCATTGACGCCTTGTTCAAGAAATCAATCGGGTCTTGGAAGTCACTGGACCAGGACAAGGTCGCAAAGTCAAAGTCACCCTTGCTGAGCGTTGAAATTTCGTTGGTCAGTGGGACTGACTTCACGTTGACGGTCACCCCTTTGAGATTCTTCTGGATGGCCGCTTGAATATATTCAGCGACAGACTTATTAATATCATTGTCATTCGTTAATAATTGCAGCGTCAACTTCTGGTTACCAAGACTAGCCTGGGCTTTCTTCCAGTATTGCTTGGCCTTCGCGGGACTGTATGGATACAAATTCCCCGTATCCGTATTGAAGTCCTTGCCGGTCGTTGGATTCGTCGTATTACCTGATGGGACTAACGACGTCGCCGCAACGGAACCATCTTTCAGAATGTTCTTGACCAGTGATTGCCGGTTGAGCGCGTAGCTAACTGCCCGCCGTAAATCCGTGTTCTGTAGCGCAGACCGTTTCTGATTCCAGAGCATGAAGTAGAGCTGGTTCAGCTTCGTAATCTTCAACTGACTCTTAAGCGACCCGCGTTCTGCCTCGGAGACTTGAGTCCCGGTAATCTGGGTCACTTGAACCTGATCGCTTTGGAACAAGTTTTCAGCGGTACTATTATTCTTGACCGTCTGAACCTTGACGTTCTTGATTTTAACCTGTTTATGCCCATAGTAGTACGGGTTCTTCACGTATTTCCACGTGTCATTAGTTCCCGTCCAGCCCTTGAGGACGTATGGGCCATTCGACAAGGTCTTCGTGGCTGAAGTGCCGTACTTATTGCCATATTTTTCCGTAAAGGTCTTATTCAACGGATAAATTTCCGTGGCCAGCCGGTAATTGAAGTACGGCACCCGTTGTTTCAGCGTGATTTGCAACTTGTACTTGCCCAGCGCGTTAACGCCTAACGTCTTAACAGCTTTTTTACCCGCCGTGATGGCCGTAGCATTCTTGATTTCAGCCACGTGCCCAACTTCTTGGGACTTCGTATTCGGATCAACTTGACGTTGTAAAGAATAAACGAAGTCGGCCGCCGTGACTTCTTTACCATTCGACCACTTCGCATTGTGCCGCAGATTGAAGGTGTACGTCTTCCCATCATTAGTTGGTTTGACGACCTTCTTGGCAATCGCGGGTACCACTTTACCCTTTTGGTTGGTGGTGTATAGCCCTTCCATGAACTGTGCAATGGCGGCCTGGCTGACGATATCATCAGCTTTATCCGGGTCGGCCGTTGCCATCGCTTGGCTGGCAGTGACGTTCAGAGTCTTCTGCTGACTAGACTTCTGACTGCCACACCCTGCTAAGACTAACCCTAGTAACTCAATACTGACACCGCTGACCCATAATTTAATTTTCATCACTCATAACCCCTCACCTAGTAATCCTGTGTTATTGCCGACTGTCAATTGCTTGGCAACAACAACACATCAACGGTAAGCCGCCATTATCCGTCGTGAGCCGCATACTGCTGGTCTTCACAACTAATTGACCGTTTTGTGATCCTAAGTTAGTCATCGTGATTCCTCCCAAATAATTAAAAACTAGTTAAGATAAGATTAGTGCCGGAGTTTACATCTGTCAACTAAAAGTTTTCATAGGCACGTGTAACTGTCGCTGATTAAGGGTTTCAGAGTGTGAGGTTCAGACGGGTTGGGACTGAGGATTGGCCTAGCTAGAGCGTTAAGCGGTGAATTTCCGCTTGGCGTTCTAGCGTAGCTAACCGGAAGGCCCAGTCTGACCCGAACACGTTTCGACAATATTGCTGACGAGCTAAAATTAGCTTTGTCAGCAGGGTAAATGAGAAGTGGTGCTGTGCTAGATAATTGACTATGACTAAAGCGTGCAGTTTTCAAGTTCAAAAGTAGTCAGCTGAGACCCGCTGGAAACAGTGCGAGCTAGCGTAAACTTGCTGTTGTAGTATCGTCCTAAGGCGGCTTCCAGGCATTCTGGGCAATGGCCGTGACGTGGTGGACACAGATTTAAGCCGACAACCCACGTCTTAAATACTGGTCTTCCACTAACCAAGCCAAAAGCGCTTGCTAAGTGGAATTTCACCACTTGGCCTTGCCCAGAATACCTTCCAGCCGGGATGGTATTCGAAAGGCAGACATGTGTGGACTCAACTTTTTGTTGAATTAGTCGTTGGTTCCTTGTTACATAATGACTTTGATATTCATCTGTCAGTCTGTTTTTTAGAAATAGCTAAGATTCCTTTGCCATGATTTAATGCTGTCAGACAAGCAGTTCACTGAACTTATCAGAAATTACTCTAGTCGTCTGAGATAACAAAATCTTGAATTCTAAACGAAGGTAATTTTGTCGACTAAGTTCAAGACTAGGTGCCATTGAAATTGGTATCATTAAGATAAATGACTAATATTCAGTGGTCAGTTGTGCCCAGATAGGTGGACGTTCATCAGCCATTCGAGCGGCTTCCCGACTGTAGAGGCTGGCTGACAATGCTCAGTAGCCAAATTATTCTTAGTCGGAAGTGGGCTGCTTCCGACTTAGAATAAGACTCGTATTTGAAATTGCGCAGTGATTTTCTGCGTGAGTTCAAATCGATGTCGGCTTACGTTCCAGCAATTGTCAGCCGGCCCCGGAAGTCGGACTAGGGCGCACATCGGCTGACGAACAGCAAAACAAATATTTGGCATTTTTTGATCATCTTTAGTACTAAAATACTGAAGTACTAAGACATTAAAGTACTGAGTTACCAAAGTACTAATATACTAAAAAAGTGCCACAGCACACAGTCATCCATCAGGAATAACTGTGCACTGTGGCACTTATATTGGCTTAAGTTAACATCCGCTTAATGGCGAACTTGACCATTACCGTCAATCACATATTTATATGAGGTGAGTTCGGCTAAGCCCATTGGTCCACGGGCATGTAACTTCTGCGTTGAAATGCCGATTTCAGCCCCGAAGCCAAATTCAAAGCCATCGGTAAACCGAGTTGAAGCGTTGATGTAGACTCAAGCCGCATTGACCCGTTGCTGGAAGATCTTACCTGCTTGGTAGTTATCCGTCACAATGGCTTCCGAATGTTGCGTATTGTAGCGGTTGATGTGTGCAATGGCCGCTGCTTCTGAATCCACGACTTTCACCGCAATGATCAAATCATTGTATTCAGTACCCCAGTCAGCATCCGTCGCTGGTACGACGTCCGGTACGATTGCTTGGGTCGCTTGGTCACCACGGACTTCGACACCCTGGTCACGTAACGCTTGAATCATGCTTGGTAAGTACGCTGCCGCAACGTCTTGATGGATCAAGAGTTTTTCGGTGGCGTTGCAGACGGACGGCCGCTGAACCTTGCCGTTAATGACAATGTCTGTGGCCATTTGCAACTGCGCATCCTTATCAACGTAAACGTGGCAATTGCCAGCACCCGTTTCAATGACGGGCACCGTGGCTTTGGCGAGGACCGTCTGAATCAAACGTGCACTGCCCCGCGGAATCAAGACATCCACGTAGTCCGTCAGTTGCATGAACTTCTCGGCCGTGGCGTGCGAGGTATCCGTAATTAATTGGATCGCGTTTTCATCCACATCGTTAGCACGTAAGGCGCCGCGGAGGACTTGAACTAACGCTTGGTTAGAGTGAATTGCTTCCTTGCCACCCCGTAAAATGACGGCGTTGCCCGTCTTAAAACAGAGCGCGGAGGCGTCAACCGTCACGTTCGGGCGTGCTTCAAAAATCATTCCGATAACTCCGAGTGGCACCCGTTCCTTAGCGATCATCAGCCCGGCTTCATTGCGCCAAGCGCGGTCGACATTGCCGATTGGATCGGGTAAAGCGACCACTTGTTTGAGACCAGTAGCCATCGCTTCGATCCGGTCAGCAGTCAGTCTGAGTCGGTCCACGAATTTTTCAGGAACTTGCGGGTTTTCTAAATCCTTCGCATTGGCTGCTAGAATTTCATCCTGCTGGGTCGTTAAGGCCGTTGCCATCGCTAACAATACTTGATTCTTTTGCATCGTGGACAGTAATCCCAGCGAATAGCTGGCCTGCTGTGCGCGCTGCCCTAATTGTGCTAAGTCTTCCATGCGATTTGTCCTCCTATTCTTGTCTAACCAAAGAGCGTGCCGACGGGTTCACCTGCCAAAATTTGAAAAATCACGCTAGGGTCCGCACCATTCGCCAAAATCATCTGGCCGTGCGCGTCGATCATCCGTTCTGCGGCTTTGAGCTTCGTGACCATCCCACCAGTACCGAAACGACTGCCACTACCACCAGCGAGTTCGTAAGTATGCTGGTCGACCTTCTCGATATGGGCCAGTAACTGTGCTTGCGCATCAGCATTCGGATTCCCATCATAAAAGCCATCGATATCGGATAGCATAATCAGTAGATCCGCGCCAATATTGGTCGCCACGATGGCCGAAAGTTGGTCGTTATCACCGAACTTAGTCTCATGGTCCAATTCATCCACGGCGACCGTATCATTTTCATTCACAATTGGCACCACGTTTTGTTTGAGCAACGCTTCAAAGGTATTCAACACATTGTGATGACTCTTGGGATAAACAAAAATATCGCGCGTTAATAGTAACTGGCCAATTTTTTGCTCATAAATGGCAAACCGTTCTTTATAAATCGAAATCAATTCAGTTTGACCGATTGCTGCAATTGCCTGTTGTTCTGGAATCGCTTTGGGCCGTTGCTTTAAGCCCATATAATTCAAACCGACACCAATGGCCCCCGAGGAGACGAGTACGACCTCGCGTCCCCGATGCCGCATTGCACTAATCACAAAGGCTAATTGATCGATTGCACGTAAATTGATCGACCCATCAGGATAGACCAACGTACTCGTCCCAACCTTGATTACGACGCGTTTGATGTGCAATTTTCGCATCACTTTCATAACGACACCATCTTTTCTGATTATTTTGTTTCACGTGAAACATTGGTTTTTAAATCTGTTTTCATATAATTAACCGCGCGTGGGTGATTCAGATGGACCACCCCAACATTGACTGCTAACACGATTAGTAGGACCACGAACGCCAGGAGAAACAGCGCTTTATACGACCAGTTGTCAATGATCACCCCACCGAACAGCGGTCCAAGTGAGCGTCCCAGCGCACAAAAGGCCTGGACTAATCCTTGGTAGCGGCCCTTGGCACTGATTGGCGACAACTGGCTGACTAGCGTTGGCATTGCCGGCGACCAAGTAGCCTCGCCAATCGTTAAGAGGACCATCGCAAAGATAAAGTGCGGGTAGTCGTGAGCAATCACTAACGATAAAAACGATAGCCCGACAAATAACATGCCAAAGAAGAATTGATAATAGAGGTTCTTGATCCGGTCACCTAACAAGCTCAAGATACTTTGAATCAGCACCAGCAAGCCCGCGTTGATCGTCCACAAAAAGCTGTAGTTGCGCAGTGGCATCCCCAGGTTGGTCATGTAGACCGAGAGATTGCTGACCCATTGTTCATATAGCAACCAAATAATAAATAAACTAATAAAGAAGGTGATATGGAAATTAGCACGGGGCAATTGGACATTTTGACCCTGCCGCGGATCAACGCCCGTGACATTCGATGAATCCACGTTGTATTCAAACAACGCAATAATCAAGAAAATCACGAATAAACTGGTCGTCAGTGAGAACAATAGCTGCATGCCCATGCTGTAAACGATTCCCACCAGCATCGTACCGAACACCACGCCAAGATTGGCGGCTAAGTACATTAACGTGAAGGTTCGCCGAACTTTGTCGCGGGGCACACTGGCCGCCAACGCGTTAAACATCGTATTCAGCCAACCGCTGGCAAATCCGGTCACTACCAACAGTAACGGATACCACGGCCAACCATGAAAGAAAATCAGCGCAAAGTTAGCGAGTCCGTTCAGGCCAATTCCCATTAATAATAAGTGGTACGGATTGCCGCGGTCAAAGATTCATCCGCCGATGGTGCTTGCTAACACGTTGGCGACCGAATTAAGCATTAAGACCACACCCGTCTCCGTTAACGACTTTCCTAAGACGTTATGCATGTAAATCGTTGTTAACGGCCAAATAAAGCTCATACCGATGTTATTCATGAACTGCCCGGCAATCAGCCAGGGGGTCTTAATTAACTGTTTTTGTGCCACACCATCACCACCATCTTCTACCTAAATATTGATTAATACTTACTTTGAGCGAACGCCATCCAGGATTTATTGAAAAGCGTTCACTTGAGATTTTAATCCGTCTACTTTTCATCATAGCAAAATTTATTCAAAATAACAGGGGCATTTATATTTTGATTGCCGGCTCTCATCCGGTCCCCCAAAAAAGCCAGCTAAAAAAGCCCCCTTAAGGACAATTAAGGAGGCTTGGTTTAAGCTTGCGGATCCTGTGCATAGGATACCGACGAGAATTTATTGAATGGTTTGACGAATAATAATTTGACTGTTCCCCGCGCACCGGCACGGTTCTTTTCAATGATGACTTCCACTTCACCAACGTCTTCGGAAGCGTCCTGCTCACGAGGATCACCACCGTTAAAGTCGCCGCCACCACCGCCAAAGTTACCGCCGCCATCTTCATCGTCGCCGCCTTCACGTTCGTAATAATCTTCCCGGTATAGGAAGGCAACGATATCCGCATCTTGTTCAATTGATCCAGATTCACGAATATCAGACAGCACTGGGCGCTTATCTTGACGTTGTTCAACGCCACGTGACAATTGAGATAGCGCAATGACGGGCACGCCGAGTTCCTTTGCCAGCTTCTTCATTTGCCGTGAAATTTCAGAAACTTCTTGTTGCCGGCTTTCGGTATTACTACCTTCGATCAGCTGCAAGTAATCGACGACGATCAGACCCAGGTTACCTTGTTCCTTCGCCAACCGCCGACTCTTGGCACGAATTTCAGACATCTTGATGCCAGGCGTGTCGTCAATGAAGATGCTGGCCTTGGAGAGACTCCCCATCGCGACCACCAAGTGTTCCCACTCTTCTTCATTCAACTGCCCCGTTCGCAAGTGGCCGGCATCGATACTACCTTCAGCACACAGCATCCGGTTAACTAACGATTCGGCCCCCATTTCAAGACTGAAAATTGCCACTGTCGTATCGGTTTTAGTCGCCACGTTTTGCGCAATGTTTAAGACAAAGGCCGTCTTACCAACGGCCGGCCGGGCTGCCAAGATAATCAAGTTATCCGGTTGTAGTCCCGCCGTCATCTTGTCGAGTTCGGCAAAGCCAGTCGGTAATCCGGTAATATCATCGTCATTTTGGTATAACCGGTCGATTTCTTCGATGGACGCATTCAACACATCCGAAATCGACTTAAACCCACTCTGATTACGCTGTTCCGACACATTCATGATGTCGCGCTCGGCATCATCCAACAACGTCGTCACGTCGTCATTTTCAGTATAGGCTTTTTGCGTGATTTCCGTCGCGGTCTTGATCAACCGCCGCACTGTCGCTTTTTGCGCCACGATTTTAGCATAGTAGCCCGCATTAGCGGCAGTTGGTACTGAACCAGCCAGTTCAGCAATGTAGCTCATCCCACCGACGTCTTCCAATTGATTTTGGGCCGTCAATAAATCGCTGACCGTCACCGCATCAATCGCTTCGTCCCGGTCGTTCAAGGTCACCATGCTAGCAAAAATGATTTGATGTGCGCGGCGATAGAAATCTTGCGCTTCGACAAACTCCATGGCTTCCACGAGGGCGTCACTATTCAAGAAAATGGCCCCTAAGACCGCTTTTTCAGCTTCAATATTTTGTGGTGGGGTTTGATCCAGCACATCGTTGTTCATTTATGATCCGTCCTTTTACTTTTCGACAACGTGTACGCGAATTTTCGCCGTTACTTCTGGGTGTAACTTAACGGGCACGTTGGTGTAGCCTAATACCCGAATTGGTTCTGGCAATTCGATTTTACGTTTATCTAACTTGACTTGGTATTGGTCAGCTAAAGCCGTGGCAATTTGTTTGCTAGGAATTGAGCCGAACAAACGGCCATCGGTACCAGCCTTAGCTTTCAATTCAACGACTGTTTCGTCAGCTTCAAGCACCGTTTTGACTTGCTTAGCTTCCGCTAACTCTTCGGCAGCCCGGGCTGCTTCGGACTTCTGTTCAGCCTTCAACGTGTTGATTGCTGCTTTGGTGGCTTCCTTCGCCAATCCTTTTTTGATTAAAAAGTTAGTGGCGTACCCATCCGGCACGTTCTTGATTTGACCACGTTTTCCTTTTCCACGAACATCACTCAAAAAAATAACTTGCATCTTGTCTTCACTCCTAATTAGATTCTGAATCGGTCGTATCAGTGGCCGTTAACAAATCAATCAATGATTGTTTAACCTCATCAACCGACTGGCCTTCAATCTGAGTTGCGGCGTTAGATAAGTGACCGCCACCACCCAGTTTTTCCATATAAACTTGGACGTTGATCTCGCCTAGCGACCGTGCGGAGATGCCGACTCGACCGTCTTCACGGCGCGTAATCACAAATGACGCGTCGACGCCTGACATGGACAACAGTGAATCCGCAGCTTGGGCCGCCGTCACCGGATCATATACTTGGTCGTTTTCACCAACACAGAGCGCCATGTCCTGGTTAACAAACTCAACCGTCTCAATGAGGTGATTGCGTTGGAGATAACTATCGACATTTTCCTTCATAAACTGTTGTACGAGCAGCGAATCAGCACCCGCTGAACGTAAGTAACTAGCCGCATCGAAGGTCCGTGAACCAGACCGCAATGAGAACGACTTGGTATCAATTACGATCCCCGTCAACATTGCGGTGGCTTCGATCTTATTGATTGGTTCCGCATCATGAGACTGATATTCGAACATTTCAGTAATCAGCTCACACGTCGATGAGGCATATGGTTCAATATAAACCAAAACTGGGTTTTCTGGAAATTCTTCGCCCCGACGATGGTGGTCAATAATCATGACGCGATTTTCAAGCCGTTCATAAAGCGCCTGCGACATCGAAATACTTGGCTTAGAATGGTCGGCCATAATCAATAAACTTTGGTCAGTGGCCTTTTCGAGGGCCTCCTCTGGTGAAATAATCGAAGCTTCGATATCTTCATCAGACTTCAATTGATCTAGTAACCGTTGAATATCTGAATGGACATTTTGTTCATCCAAAACGATCCAACATTGTTTGTCATTCATTTTGGCGATCCGCCGAATACCCAAGCAGGCCCCCACCGCATCCATATCTGGTTGGCGATGCCCTTGGACAAAGACCTGGTCGGACTGATTCATCAATTCCTGTAGGGTCTGACTAATCATCCGTGCCCGGACCCGCGTCCGTTTTTCCATCGGGTTGGTCTTACCACCATAGAAGCGTGCTGGTTCATCTTCAGCCTTCACGACAACTTGGTCACCACCCCGCCCTAACGCCAGGTCCATGTTACTTTGCGCTAAGTCGGCTAAATTATTCATGTTCCGTTCGCCGTAAGCAATCCCAATACTCAACGTTAATGGGAAGTTTTGCTTCGAAGTCGATTCTCGAATGCGGTCCAAGATGCGGAACTTATTTTCTTCGACCCGGCGCAAACTGCTTGCGTAGCCGAGTAAGAAAAAGTGGTCATCATCGAGCCGCTTCAAGTACATGCCGAACATCTGCGTCCACTTTGACAATTCGTTGGTCACGTAATTATTCAGATTGGAAATGTCCGTATCAGTCATCGACTGGGTAATCTCATCGTAGTTATCGAGGAAAATCTGACCAATCACTAACTTTTCGTCTTCAAACTGGTCGGTCAGTTCAGCGTACTTGGTGACGTCCATCATATAGACGGTATTGGTGCTCTGTTGGACGCGTAAATCAAATTGATAGTCTTGCCAGCGAATCGTGGCTGGTTCGTCCATATGCGCGCTCAGCGTCTCTGCCAAGGCTGGATCGATATCTTCCAAGCGATAACCTAAGACGTCCTTATCACCAAAATACCGTTGCAGATAAGGATTGACCCATTCGATGGTCTGATCAGCGTTAAAAATCATCACACCAATTGGCATCTGAATCAAGGCTTCCTGCTCACCGCGTTTGATACGATAAGACAAATCCGAAATATATTCGTTAGCACTCGAGCTCAGCTCAATTAGCGTATTGTAGGACATCACGCCTGCCATCACAATTAAGATGAGGACAACTGTCCCAAAAATCCAATTCATCAAATAACCGGTCACGAGCATAATTAGCGACAAGCCAAAAATAACCAGCGCTAAGAGCCGTAACTGTTGGTTTTGTAAGAAAAATGGAATTTTTTCGCGCGAAAAGATCTTTTTCATTTTAAAAATCCCTCAAGCCTTCTCAGTAATGTCTATATTTTATCACAAACCACCATTTGCTTCAGCGATTGGTGTTGAACAACGTAAACGCTTCATTTGCCGTAGCTAGCTAGTCTTCGCCATTTTCAGGGTAAATAAAAACCACAGCACTGAAGTCTGTGGTTTTAAATGACTGATTAGTCTTCGGATACGAATGCTAATAAGCCCATGATCCGTGCACGCTTGATAGCGATCGTTAAAGCACGTTGGTTCTTAGCACTAGTCCCAGTTACACGACGTGGCAAAATCTTTCCACGTTCTGAAATGAAACGACGTAATAAGTCAGTATCTTTATAATCGATGTATTCGATATGGTTAGCGGCGATGAAGTCGACTTTACGACGACGACGGCCACCTCTTCTTTGTTGTGCCATTGATAGTTCCCTCCTCGATGTCTGTCTAAGCAATTAGACTAGAATGGTAAATCATCATCCGAGATATCAATCTGATCGCCATTATTCGCAAATGGATCGGCTTGGTTATTGTTCGCACTGCTTGATGGTGCGGCACTGTTCGCATTACCGGCGTTTCCATTCCCAAATGGGTTGTTGTTATTCGCTGATGATTGTTGAGGAGCCGTATTTTGGCCTTGATTACTATACCCACTATTATTGTTGTAATTCGAATTACCATTGTTGTAATTGTTATTACTACCACCATTAGCAGCCTGATGACGTTCAGACTCTGCACGTGATTCTAGTAGTGAGAAGTTTTCAACGACAACTTCTGTAACGTAAACTCGTACCCCTTGTTGGTTTTCGTAGTTCCGGGTTTGAATCCGGCCATCGATTCCAACAAGCGAACCTTTATGGGTGAAGTTAGCAAAGTTTTCAGCAGCTTTACGCCAGATGACGCAGCTGATAAAATCTGCTTCACGTTCCCCATTTTGATTCGTGAATTGACGGTTTACGGCAATTGTGAATGTCGCGACGGCGGCACCACCATTCGTGTAACGTAATTCCGGATCTCTTGTTAGTCGGCCAACAAGAATTGTACGGTTAATCATGCAGAAGCGCTCCTCTCTTGAAATTAATTTTGTCTATTAGTCTTCGCGTTTAACGATCATGTGACGTAAGATGTCATCATTGATCTTTGAAAGACGGTCGAATTCGTTCAAAGCAGCATCGTCAGTAGCTGTTAAGTTAACGATATGGTAAGTACCTTCGTTAAAGCCACCGATTTCGTATGCGAAACGACGCTTTGACCAGTCTTTTGAATCAATTACTTGCGCACCGTTATCAGTTAAGATTTTGTCAAAACGATCAACTAAAGCTGTCTTAGCAGCATCGTCGATGTCGGGACGTACGATGTAAGTAATTTCATATTTCTTTGATTCACTCATGAAATTTGCACCTCCTTATGGACTTCAGGCCCTTCTCTGCGAAGAGCAAGGAAAGTAATCTAGCGAACGCCAGATACTCACGAATTTAAAGTATATCATCTAAATCAGTTTGTTGCAAGGGTTGCAGCGGCCGACTGTTACAAAAAAATCCTGAATCCGTTACATCAGTTAGTTACGCAGAAGTCGGGTAATTTCCGCTTTATTTCCCGGGAAATATTTTCATTTTCTGAAAGTGCAGGTCAATTTTGCACATGACGCCTGCGCTCGAAGTCAAATATATCGTCACACATTGCCTAGATTATTCAATTCGCGCTACCTCGTTATAAGCCAGCTAGTTTTTAAGTTCAAAGGCTGCCAGCTGAGATCCACTGGAAACAGTGCGAGTTCACGTAAACCTGCTGTTGTAGTATCGTCCTAAGCCGGCTTCCAGGCATTCTGGGCAATGGCCGTGACGTGGTGGACACAGATTTAAGCCGACAACCCACGTCTTAAATACTGGTCTTCCACGTTGGCTGTAGTATGGATGAAACGTGCTCGGGTCAGACTGGGACTTCCGGTTAGCTACGCCAGAACGCCAAGCGGAAGTTCGCCGCTTAACGCTCTAGCTAGGCTAATCCTCAGTCCCAACCAGCCTGAACCTTACACTCTGAAATAGTACTTGGCCTTGCCCAGAATACCTTCCACCCGGGATGGTATTTGACAGGCTGACATGTGTGGACTCAACTTTTGATGAACTGGTCATTGATTCAAGGTAAGCCATCACTTTTATTGCCAACTGTGAGACAATCGATAACCTCTAAGCTGCTTTCTTCTTTTTTAATTATGCGAACCAGTTGCATTACTGAACTTTTCAGAATTTTTCTAGCCGGTCAAGACGGCAAAACCTAACTTCTCTACACGAGTATCAATTCAATTGCTTAACTCTCAGATTAGTTTCTCTTGGAATTGATTAGTAATCCGGCTAGTAATTTCCAGTCCTTCTTCTCGGTATTTAAATGCCATAAATCATCATCCATGTCGATTCAAAGTTTCATGAAGGTCGAATTTCCTAATATTCAATGGTCAATTGCACCAGAGTATGTGGTCGTTCATCATCCATTCGAGCGGGTTCCCGACTTCCGGGGCTGGCTGACAATGCTCAAGGGCGAAGTTCTTCTTGTCCTGGTGGTCTTCCCGGGCTAGAAGAAGACCCGTATTTGAAATTGCGCAGCGAACTTCTGCGTGAGTTCAAATCGATGTCCGCCCTGTTCCAGCGTTGTCAGCCAGCCCCGGAAGTCGGAATAAGTAGATCATCAGCTGACGAACAGTACGCCAACACCATGACACTTTTCGCCAATCAACCGCCGTACTTCTCACTTTAAGTTCAAAAAAAGCTTCGCGAACACTGTCGCGAAGCTTTAAAATCATTAATTCACTATTCAGCTGAATCGTCTGAACTATCCGTACTGTCTGAGTCCTCTGAACCAGTCGTGCCGTCGTTTGGCGTAGCGGCTGGGGTTTCTTCAACTGACGCAGTCTCGTTTGCGGCTGTGTTATCAGTGGTGCCTTCAGTTGCGTTAGCATCCGTTGGTTCGTCACCTTCAGGCTCTGGATCGACCTTGGCCATCGTGGCAACTTTGCCGTCATCGTCTAAGCGAATCAAGCGAACACCTAACGTGGCCCGGCCAGTTTGTGAGACCGTCGCAATGTTGAAACGAATCATCACACCCTGGTTGGTCATGACCATGATATCTTCTTGACCGTCAACTGTCGTCAAGCCAGCTAAATGACCGTTCTTGTCTGTCACGTTCGCCGTCTTGATTCCTTTACCACCACGACCCTTGATTGGGTAATCAGCGGCTGGCGTTTGTTTCCCGTAGCCTTTTTCAGTGATGATAAAGACGTTGCTGTCAGGCTTCAAGACGTCAAAGCCAATCACAAAGTCATCGTCGCGGAGACGAATCCCACGAACCCCAGAGGCCGTCCGACCCATCGAACGTACCGTGGTTTCATCGAAACTGACCGCATAACCGTCATGGGTCCCGATGATCACGTTCTGGTGACCGTCAGTAATCGTGACGCCAATCAATTCGTCGTCATCCTTCAACGTAATCGCCTTTAAGCCGTTACTCCGGATATTGGCAAATTCTTGAACCGGTGTCCGTTTAACGACCCCGTTGACCGTGGTGAAGAACAGGTAGTTGTCTGACGCACTGGCATCGCCCGTAACGTTAACGACCGCCTGAATCTTCTCACCGGAATTAACACCCAATAGGTTGATGACTGGAATCCCCTTAGCGGTCCGGCCGTATTCAGGAATTTCGTAGGCCTTCATCCGATAGACCTTACCAGCATTCGTAAAGAAGAGTAAGACATCGTGCGTCGATGTCGTTAAGAGGTGCTCGATAAAGTCATCATCGTGCACGTCCATCCCTTGAATCCCACGGCCACCACGATGTTGCGACTTAAATTCAGTCGTTGGCAAGCGTTTGATGTAGCCATTGTGCGTCAAGGTCACGGCAACTTCTTCTTCTTCGATCAAGTCTTCGTCTTCGATACTTAAGACTTCACCGACCATGAGTTCAGTCCGGCGCTTGTCACCAAATTTCCGTTGAATTTCCATTAATTCTTCGTAGATGATTTGGTTGATGCGTTCCTTGCTGCCTAGAATTTCTTTGTAGTCCGCGATCGACTTCAGTAAGTCTTGATACTCGCTCTCAATCTTTTCACGTTCCAAACCGGTCAGGCGAACTAACCGCATATCCAAGATGGCTTGGGCCTGTTTGTCTGACAAACCGAAGTTATCCATCAATTGGTTCTTAGCGATTTCACTCGTTTCAGACTGACGAATGATCCGAATGATTTCATCGATATGGTCAAGCGCGATTCGTAACCCTTCTAGAATGTGGGCCCGTGCTTGGGCCTTCTTCAAGTCGAATTCCGTCCGCCGCCGAATAACGTCTTCTTGGTGTTCCAAGTAATAGATCAAAATCTGCTTGAGACTTAAGACTTTTGGCGCACCCTTGACGATGGCCAACATGTTGAAACCAAAGTTCGTCTGCATCAACGTCATCTTGTATAAATTATTCAAGATGACGGAGGCACTGGCATCCCGGCGAACATCAATCACGATCCGCATCCCTTCACGGTCACTTTCATCATTGATGTCGGTAATGCCTTCGATTTCCTTGTCCCGAGCCAGGCCCGCGATTCGTTCAATCAACTTGGCTTTATTGACCATGTAAGGTAATTCGGTCACGATGATCCGTTGCTTGCCGTTCTTCTGGTCTTGGATATCGACCTTGGCCCGCACGATAATGTTACCGCGTCCGGTCTGGTAAGCTTTCCGAATCCCAGATTTACCCATGACGATTCCGCCAGTTGGGAAATCTGGTCCTGGTAAGACTTCCATCAAGTCCGCAGTCGTTGCATCCGGATTATCCATCAACAAGTGAATGGCAGAAATAACTTCAACCAAGTTATGTGGTGGAATGTTGGTCGTCATCCCAACGGCGATCCCGGTCGCCCCGTTGACTAATAGGTTAGGGAAACGGGCAGGTAAAACTGCTGGTTCCCGCTCCGTATCGTCATAGTTAGGTTGCCAATCAACCGTGTCTTTATTAATATCGCGCAGCATTTCAACCGCGATTTTACTCATCCGGGCTTCGGTATACCGCATGGCAGCGGCACCATCACCATCGACGGAGCCAAAGTTCCCGTGACCATCGACTAGCATGTAGCGATAACTAAAGTCTTGGGCCATCCGCACCATTGACTCGTAAATTGCGGAGTCACCGTGGGGATGATATTTCCCCATGACGTCCCCGACGATCCGGGCCGATTTCTTATAAGGTTTGTCCGGCGTCACACCCAGTTCACTCATCCCGTAAAGGATCCGCCGGTGCACTGGTTTTAATCCATCTCGCACATCCGGTAACGCCCGCGCCACGATAACACTCATGGCGTAACTTAAGAATGACGTCCGCATGGTTTTGGAGAGGTTCACATCCGAAATGCGATTGTTTGATAAATCTGAATCAGCCAAAATATTCGTCCTCCTTCATCCATTTTGCCGCGATTAAAGCTCGTTTAATAATATGTCTACTGGGCAGTCCTACCGCCTAATCGGTTGAGCAGAACTGACGGATTGACCAGGTCATTAACTAACCATGCCAATGTCTCCCAGCCACTCAGCGTTGAACCACTAAGCTGACACACTAAACATCCAGATCCTGGACGAACTTGGCATTATCTTCAATAAATTCCCGGCGCGGTTTGACTTGGTCGCCCATTAACATCGAGAAGACGCCGTCAGCATCGGCCGCATCTTCATCACGAACGCGCAAAAGCCGCCGCTTGTCTGGATCCATGGTCGTTTCCCATAATTGTTCCGCGTCCATTTCACCAAGCCCCTTGTACCGTTGCACAACTGGCTTAGGTGATGGGGCCAATTGTCCCAAGACCTCGCTCAATTCTTCATCGGAATCGATATACTTCACGAATTTACCTTGGCGCACTTGATACAACGGTGGCTGGGCAATATACACGAACCCAGCATCCACTAACGGCCGCATATACCGGTAGAACAACGTTAAGAGTAACGTCCGAATATGCGCACCATCGACATCGGCATCGGTCATGATGATCAACTTGTGGTAGTTGGCCTTGCTCAAGTCGAAGTCACCACCGAAACCAGTGCCCATCGCTGTAAATAGTGACCGAATTTCTTCGTTAGCTAGAATCTTATCGATGCTGGCCTTTTCGACGTTTAAAATTTTCCCCCGGATTGGTAGGATTGCTTGCGTTAACCGCGAACGCCCCTGCTTAGCTGACCCACCGGCGGAATCCCCTTCGACGATGAATAATTCACTGATTTCAGGGTCTTTACTGGTGTTATCGGCTAATTTACCGGGCAGATTACTGATTTCAAGTCCGCTCTTCTTCCGCGTCACTTCCCGCGCACGCTTGGCAGCGACCCGGGCCTTGGAAGCAAGCATCCCTTTATCAACTACTTTGCGCGCAACACTTGGGTTTTCCATCAAGTACTTACTGAAGTGTTCTGAGAACAAGCGGTCCACTGCAGCCCGCGCATCGGAGTTCCCCAACTTGGTCTTCGTTTGACCTTCAAATTGTGGGTCCGGGTGCTTGACACTGACAACGGCCGTCATTCCTTCACGCACGTCTTCACCAGATAGGTTCGCGTCGCTTTCCTTCAACAGGTTATTTTTACGCGCATAGTCGTTGATGACCCGCGTTAAGGCGCGTTTGAACCCTTCTTCATGGGTCCCACCTTCGTAGGTATGAATATTGTTGGTAAACGTCATCAGATTGCTGTGGTAGTCATCCGTATATTGGAGTGCGACTTCCACCGTGATACCGTTTTGTTCCCCTTCCACGTAGATTGGTTCTGGGAACAAGACCGTCTTGTTCTTATCGAGGTATTCAACGTAGTGCCGAATTCCACCTTCATAGAGAAAGTCGTCTTCAGTCGGTTCGTCTGGTCGATTGTCGCGAATCGTGATGCGCAGGCCCTTGTTCAAGAAGGCCAGTTCACGAATTCGTGTCGTTAAAATATTAATATCATAGGTCGTCGTTTCACGGAAAATATCTGGATCCGGCACAAAATGAACGGCCGTTCCATGCGCATCGTCCGGCGCGTCACCGATAATCTTCATCGGTGTCTTCACTTTCCCACGTTCAAAGTCCATGTAATAAACATGGCCATTCCGGGTAACTTTAACATCCAGGCTTGAGGACAGTGCGTTAACGACTGAGGCCCCAACCCCGTGCAGACCACCGGAGACTTTATAACCGCCACCGCCAAACTTACCACCGGCATGTAGAATCGTATAAACCGTTTCGAGGGCTGGTTTACCAGTCTTTTCTTGGATATCGACTGGAATCCCCCGCCCATTATCGGTTACCGTGATACTGTTATCCTTTTCAACGGTCACGTGAATGACGTTTGCAAATCCTGCCAACGCTTCATCGATCCCGTTGTCCACGATTTCCCAGACCAAATGATGGAGACCTTGGCTACTCGTGGTACCGATATACATTCCGGGACGTTTCCGGACAGCTTCTAATCCTTCCAAAACTTGAATCTGACTGGCATCGTATTCACGAGCCTGTTCAAGTTTGGTTTCTTTTTCGTTTTCGGTCAATGCGGTTCCTCCTCTTGTAAAGTGCCGTGACTAACTTCAAATACTTTTGGCGCATTAATTAATTTGCGGGCCACCCCGTCGAGACTCGGCGTGGTTAAAAAGGTCTGCACTTTATCTTGTATCGCTGTCAGCAGATGGGTCTGCCGCGCAGCATCTAATTCTGATAAGACATCGTCTAATAATAGGACTGGGTATTCCCCGGTCTCCGCTTTCATCAGATCAATTTCAGCAAGCTTAACCGACAAGGCGGTCGTCCGCTGTTGGCCTTGGGAGCCATATGTTTGGACATTTTTCCCATTGACACCAAACTGCAAATCGTCGCGGTGGGGCCCTAAGAGGGTCGTGCCTTGAAAGATTTCTTTGGCTTGCTGTTGCTCATACAAAGCTTGTAGCGTTTGATAAATATGGTCGACCGATGTCTGGTCGGCATCTGGGACTTGTGTGACATAGTGAAAGGTCAGTTGTTCTTGCTGCTGCGTGATTTCGCTGTGAACGGCCTGGGCCCACTGTTCGAGTTGTTGCAATAATTCCAGTCGTTTATGGATGATCTCCGCGCCAAATGCCGCTAACTGGTCTGATAAAACACCCAAATAGACCTTATCCTTGGCTTGTTGCCGATTCAACTGCCGTAAATACTGATTACGTTGTTTTAAAATCGTGCGGTACTGGCTCAAGTTATAGAGGTATTTCGGACTCATCTGACCAAATTCCATATCCATAAAGCGCCGCCGAACTGAAGGCGCGCCTTTGACGATTGATAAATCTTCGGGCGCAAATACAATGACGTTCAAATTACCCACGTATTGAGATAACTTGGCCTGTTCGAGGTGGTTCACCTTGGCCCGTTTGCCCCGCCGACCGAGCTCAAGCTCCAGTGGGACGGTACCGGTACTTTTATGTAACCGGCCTTGCAACGTCGCCGTAGTGGCCTGCCAACGAATCAGTTCTTTGTCATTAGCAGTTCGGTGACTACGCGTTAACGCTAACACGTAAATGGCCTCTAGCAGGTTGGTCTTGCCCTGGGCGTTCTCACCGAGTAATACATTGACACCCTGACTAAAATCAATGGTCAGATCCGCGTAGTTTCGAAAATCATGCAAGACTAAATTTTCTAAGTACATCTAATCAGTCGTTTCTTGATTTGAGCGAATAAAAAATGACCCGTTGTCTTCAACTTCAATCGTATCGCCTGGATAAAGTTTCCGACCCCGCCGATCATCTGGTTCACCATTCACTAATACGGTCATTTCTTTAAAAAACCACTTGGCTTGACCACCTGACCCGATGATGGCCGTTTCTTTTAAGAGCTGCCCCAGTGTCATATATGGGGTATTGATATCTATTGGCTGTTTCACAATGTCACCTGCCTATCTGATTACAAGCTATTAAACGATCGTCTGAAGTGTGACGCACACTCCTAACAGGTTATATTATACTTGTTTTTTAATGAAAATTCAATTTATAACCGCGCTCAGAGCCATTTTAAGCCGATTTAAGCCATTTAAATATCGGGATACTAACCCCGGGGTAAATTTGCTGAAATTCGCAAAAATGGCGGATATTCATAAAATATCTTGTTTTTTCGCACACAAATTAGCTGAAAACGCAACTGTTGATTCTCGGATTAGTCAGTAATCGTCTGAAATTGATCAGTCAGTCTCCTCAGTCAGCACTTGCTATGGGCCTTAACGACACGTCGGTCATCAGCGAGCACCACCACTTATTTTTGAATATGCACGATTTAGAACTTCAAAAGTTACACCACAACAAACTAGCGGCTGTACCAGCATTCTGGCAGTTTTAACTGCAGCTAAAAAGGCGCCCAATCTGCATGCGATTGGGCGCCTTTTACTTGTAATTGTATATTTATTCAGCTAATTAGAAAGTCCGAACTGGCGTGATCAGTTGGATGAAGTTTTCGCCTTCTTCAGTTGGAACCAACGTGAATGGGCGTAATGCCATCGTGAATGAAATCTTGATCATCGCTTGGCCGAATGAACGTAAAGCTTCTTTCATGTAATCAGGGTTGAACGAAATTTCAAGTTCATCACCAGCTAAGTCGGTCGGTTGCAACTGTTCGGTTACTTCACCGACATCTGGTGAGTTCCCAAAAATCGTGATGGTTTTGTCCGTTGGGTTAACGGAGAAACGAACCACGTTATTGCGGCTTTCGTGTGAGAGCAAGGATGCCCGTTCGATAGCTGCGGATAATGCGGGTGCTGAAATTTCGACCGTCGTATTGGATTCTTTAGGAATCAAGCGGGACGTGTCTGGATAATTTCCTTCCAGTAACCGGGAATAAAACGCCGTGTTACCAAGCACGAAGAGCACTTGATTTTCAGATAAGCGCATTTGAACATCTGGGTTATCATCGCCGATCATCCGGGATAGTTCCGTGAGACTCTTCCCAGGGATAATCACGTCATAGTTGGCATTATTGGCTTCTGGTAACTTGATGCGGCGTTGACTTAACCGGTGTGAGTCGGTTGCGACGGCTAGGAATTCACCATTGGCCAAAATAAAATGAACCCCGGTCAAGATTGGCCGACTTTCTTGATTAGAAACGGCAATAACGGTTTGTCCGATCAATTCTTTGAGCACGTCACCGGCTAACGTAATGGTATTCGTCGTATCGATTTCAGGTAAGTGCGGATAATTTTCAGGGTCCAAACCATTGATGGTAAAGGAAGCTGCACCAGAAGTGATCTGGGTCTGGAAACCATCCGTAACGTTAACGGTCATGGTATCTTCTGGTAATTTCTTAACGATTTCACTGAAGAACCGTGCAGGTAATACGATTGAACCAGCATCTTCAACGACTAACGTATTGTTGTCATCACTGGCTGGAATCGTCGTTTCGATTGAAATATCGGCGTCACTACCGGTTAAGGTAATGGCATCGGTACTAACGTCTAATTTTAAGCCAGTCAAAATTGGAATCGTCGTCTTTGAAGAAATTGCACGTTGGACATTATTTAATTCTTTGATGAACGCTGATCGATTGATCGTGAATTTCATAAGTTAAATCCCCTCTTTCTAGCGACGGGCACTAGATATAGATTAGTAATAAAAGTTCGTAGTAATAGTAGAGCAGTGGGTACTGTGGAAAACTAAGTAAAAGCTAACGGCTATTGAGTTTTCCACATGTGCATAAGTTGTGGAAAACTTCTTGAGTTATTCTTTTTTATCCACACTACGATTTAAGCTGACCAGTCAGATCACCCACGGCTTTTTGTAACTCGGGGTCGGTTTTGAGGGCCTTCGTTATTTTGTCATGGGCGTGAATGACGGTCGTATGATCCTTGCCACCAAATTCGTTCCCGATCCGTGGGAGTGAACTTTCTGTCAGTTCGCGTGAGAGATACATGGCGATTTGGCGCGGAATCACGATTTGTTTGTTGCGTTTCTTCCCTTTAAGGTCAGCCATTGAAACGTGGAAATACTTGGCGACCTTTTCCTGAATGACGGGAATTGAGACCTCTGATAGTTTACTGCTAAGGTGCAAACTCTTCAACGCATCGGCCACTAAACTAGTGGTAATTGGCGAATTATTGAGTCGCGAATAAGCTTGAACGCGGGCCAGTGCCCCTTCTAGTTCACGGACATTAGAATCGATTTGTCCGGCGATATAACTGAGCGTATCGTCGGGAATCTCGATGCCTTCTAAATCAGCTTTATTCCGCAAAATGGCGATCCGTGTCTCGAGGTCCGGAGGTGTAATATCAACGGATAAGCCCCATTTGAATCGCGACACTAACCGATCTTGCAGTTGCGGAATTTCGTTTGGCAACCGGTCTGAAGTCAGCACGATTTGCTTATCATCTTCATATAAAGCATTAAATGTATGGAAGAACTCTTCTTGCGTTGCTTCCTTATTGGCAAAGAATTGAATATCATCGACTAATAACAGGTCGACGTTGCGGTATTCTTCCCGAAACGCTTCCTGTTTTTTCGTTTGGATGGCATTGATCAATTCATTGGTGAAGGATTCGCTAGTGACGTATTTGATGTTACTAGTCGGATCGGTTTCTAACAATTTGTTACCGATAGCGTGCATTAGGTGGGTTTTGCCCAGACCAACGCCCCCGTAGAAAAACAACGGATTATACATTGTCCCGGGCTCTTCCGACACAACTAACGCTGCGGCATGGGCCATTTGGTTCCCTTTGCCGATGACGAAAGTATCAAATGTATATTTCGGGTTGAGTTTCGTTTCCCGCATAAATGTGGGGGTAGTTGCGGTTGTTGGTTGTTGTCCCGCAACGTTACCGGTAGTCGCCTGCGCGTCGTTATCACGCGTAAGCTGCTGACGTTCTTCTTCCGTTATCATCACCGGCCGGATCTGCTCGTTAGTCGCTTGCATCGCAATGTCCGTGAACTTTGCGGCCAAGTTTTTCTCCCAGTAATCACGATGAAGTTGTGTTGGGACTTCGATCGTCATCTGGGCCTTATCGAGTTGGAGCGGTTTTGCCGGTTCGACAAACGTTTGAAACGTGATCTTGGATAGATCTTGTTCCATAGAGAACTTAATGAGATTCCATAAGTCATTACGTTCCAGCACGTGGATACCCCTTTTCTTAAAAAACGTAATTCTATTTTAGCATGAACATATCGAGTTTTCCACAGGTGGACAAGTTAAAGTTAAGAGAATTCACAAGGTGGTGATTGACAATCCACAGGCTGTCGAAAAATAAACTGTTTTGAGTAAAATTAACAGTTATCCACAAAAACGAGTTTAAAACTAGCCTTGATCTAGCAGCCTTTAAGATTGTTATGCACACAAGAAATACGTCCTGTGGATAACTAAATAACACCCCGTGATTTTGTCGAAAAGTCTGTGGGCAACCTGCGAATAACGGAAAGTTGTGTTTGGGTCGTCCACAATGTCATTCGCAACTAACCGGTCGTTAGTCCAGCAATCAGGTGAACGAAAATTAAATTTACTGGTTTTCAAATAAAGTAAAATATGCTATAGTAGTCAGGAAATGCATTTAGGATGTAAACTGCGTTTTGAAAATAACGACTTAATCGAATTGATTCATGTCATTATGGAGAAGGAGGTGTCATGATGAAGAGAACTTACCAACCAAAGAAGCGCCATCGTCAACGTGTACATGGCTTCCGCAAACGGATGAGCACCAGTAATGGCCGCAAAGTGTTAGCCCGTCGCCGCCAACGAGGCAGAAAAGTATTGTCTGCATAGGCCACTGATTATCAGTGGCTTTTTCTTTACAGTCCTGGACCGAGTGTTTAGGGCTGTAAAGTCGTGTAGCAATTCGCTCAGGTGAGCTTGAGCGCACACATGGAGATGGATTATGCGAAAATCATATCGGGTAAAAAAGGAAACTGAGTTCCAACAAGTTTTTGAGACCCGCAACTCGTATGCCAATCGTCAATTTGTCATTTACGTTTTGGAAAAACCGGGGCAACCTCATTTCCGCGTGGGTATTTCAGTCGGTAAAAAGATTGGGAATGCCGTTGCGCGTAACTGGGTCAAACGCCGGATTCGGCAATCAATCACCGAGCTAAAGCCGCAGCTTAAGCAAGATGCGGACTTCCTCGTCATTGCCCGACCAACCGTTGCCGGTAAGTCGCAAGCCGAAACCAAAGCTTATCTAAGCCATGCGCTAAAGCTAGCGCACCTGCTGGACAATGATTAAAGTGAGGACATTCGTTTGAAAAAGTACAGAAAAATACTGGCAATGCTGGCCGTACTAGCACTTGTACTAGTTTTGAGTGGGTGTAGCAATACTCCCATCACGGATAAGAGTACCGGATTTTGGGATGGCTTGATCATCTTGAACTTCTCACGGGCGATTATTTGGTTATCAAACTTGTTCGGTCATAGTTATGGTCTCGGGATCATCGTCTTTACGTTGATCATCCGGGTCATCATCTTACCATTGATGATCTTCCAAACCCGCAACATGGTAGCCATGCAAGAGGTCCAACCGCAGATGAAGGCTTTACAAAAGCAATATTCATCGCGGGACATGGAAACTCAGCAAAAGCTCCAAGCGGAAATGAAGAAGTTGTACGCCAAGCATGGTGTGCATCCAATGGCCAGCATGTTGCCATTGCTAGTTCAGTTGCCAATCTTGATTGCATTGTACCAAGCAATCTGGCGGACCCAAGTCCTGAAGACCGGTTCGTTCTTATGGCTTCAATTAGGTAGTAAGGACCCGTACTACGTCTTGCCGATTCTGGCGGCGATCTTCACGTTCGCCAGTTCCTGGTTAGCGATGAAGTCGCAACCAGAGCAAAATGGGATGACGACTTCGATGACGTACCTGATGCCCGTGATTATCTTGATTACGGCCATCAACGTGCCATCAGCCTTGTCCTTGTACTGGGTGATCTCCAACGCATTCCAAGTTGGACAAACCTTGCTCCTGCAAAACCCATTCAAGATCAATCGCGAACGGGAAGAGAAGCAAAAAGCAGAACGAGAACGCAAGCGGGCTTTGGAAAAAGCTAGAAAGCGTGCGATTCGCAATCATAAACGTTAAATACAAATGGACCTGCCGTGTGGTGGGTCTTTTTTTGTGCCTTGATTTTATCTTTACTGAATAGTCAAAATTCGCCGTCCGGGTATTTGCCAGCCGGAAATGTATCCTAGTCTGAACTGCGAGGCTGTCTGATAGCGTTGGAACGGGACACTTCAACGCTGACAATCCTCAGCCATGAAATGCTACTTAGTGAACGTTGTGTGCTTGATTATTGGAAGACCAGCACTTCAGAAGTGGGTGTCCGGCTTAAATCTGTGTCGCGTTCCGGTAGCGTCAGAAATTTCTGGAAGCTGGCGCAGAATGAATCTATCACTGTAGGTTTACGCCGATTTGCACTGTTTCCAGCGGGTCTAAGCGAGCCGTCTTAAGAACGCGCATTTTTTAACCATCCATGAATAGGCCTGATACGATAGCAATCTGCTAACCACAGTTGCGCACGCACTTAAAAAAATTCGAAAAAAAGATTTGACAAATCCAAAAATCACCGCTAAGATGTGAATCACATTAAAAAATAATTAGATTAAACGAACGGCCATCGAGGAGTCGGTTATCAGTCAGTCACAGAGAGTCGCGGCAGCTGCAAAGCGACCTGCACTGATCACTCAAAGTCGATAGTTAGTGAGCAGTCGTGTGAAGCGACTGCCGGTTGTACTCGATAGCGTACCAACATATCGTCAATTCATTTGGCCGTATGTAAGTGGCGAGTTGTCCTGACTCGCAAATGAGGTGGTACCGCGTGAAGACGTCCTTTTAAGCAATAGCTTAGTGGGACGTCTTTTTGTGTTTATCGGACGCCAGTTTAAGCTGATTAAGATCATACATATGGAGGGATTAGGGATGCAGGCAAAGTATACATATAGCATTATTGGGGTTGTGAGTGCCTTATTATTAACCGGCTGCTTAGGCGCGGTCTCTAATTCTTCAAAGACGACCAGCGCAGCCAACCAGAATAAGACGTTAGGCATCACGATTCCTGGGGAGCCAATGACCAGTGATCCAACCACGTCGATTGAAACCAATGGTGGTGCCGTCATTACACAAACCGGCGAAGGCATTTATCGCAAAAATGCGAATAATAAGATCGTCGCGGGGGTCGTTGAAAAGAAGGTCAAACCGACTGAGAACAAGACCCGCTACACGTTTACGATTCGAAAGAATGCGCGCTGGCAGAATGGCACGAAGATCACGTCACAAGACTTTGTCACGGCGCTACGGCGGCAGGCTAATCCGAAAACGAAGTCACAAAATCTAGATGCAATCAGTTACATCAAGAATTTCGATGCGGTCAATAAAGGGAAGATGGCGGTCAATAAGCTAGGTGTCACAGCGATCAACAAGCGCACGTTTTCAATTAAATTGAGCAAACCCGTGCCGTATATGAATTACGAGTTCACCAGTTTTTACCCACTCAATACGGCCGCCGTTAACAAGTACGGGTCCAAGCTCGGTAGCAATTCTGCGACAACGGTGGCAAACGGGGCCTACGTCATCAAGGGCTGGAAAGGCTCCAATGATAGCTGGTATTACGTCAAGAACAAGTATTACTGGAATGCTAAAAACGTCAAAATCAAGCGTATCAAAGTCACGGTGACCAAGGACGATAATACGGCGCAGAACCTATTCAACGCTGGGACCGTGCAAGTGACAAATATTTCGGGACAATACGTCAAGAATAATGCCAACAATAAGGAAATGACGGTCACCAAAACTGGGCGGAATAATTACATTTACTTCAATAGTAAGAAGTCGGTCACGGCTAATGAGAATTTCCGGCACGCCCTGAGCCTCGTCGTTAATCAGAAGACGTTGGCCAAGGATGTGTTACAAGATGGCTCGCAAGCGGCAACGAACATCGTCCCGAAAAACTATGCGAGTGATCCAACGACCGGTGAAGATTTCGTCAAGGAAGTCGGCAATCTATCGCCAACGAATATTAAGAAGGCCAAGCAATATTGGCAAAAGGCCCAACAAGAGCTAGGCAAGCAGAAGGTCACGTTGAACTTCTTGTGTGATGACACGGATACCGAGAAGAAGCTGGCGGAATACGTTCAGGGCGTGGCTGAGAAGTATTTGAAAGGTGTGACAATCAAAATCGTGGCGGTGCCACACGCGACCCACGTTTCACGAGATTTCACGGGGAACTTCGACCTAGTCACGGTTGGCTGGGGCCCAGATTACCCGGACGCGCAGAACTTCTTGGATGGCATGCAGAGTTCTAACAGCATCAACTTCACCCAGTGGAAGGATGCCAAGTATGATGCGTTGATGGCGAAAGTCTCCGACACGGCCAAATACACCGCGGCACAGCGGTGGGCCTATGAGAAACAAGCTGATCGCCGGTTGATGAAGCTAGCCGCGGTCATTCCAACTTATCAAGCCTCATCCGCGTTCTTGGTCAGCAAGGATGTCGGTGGATTGAAGTGGGATGAGTTTTCTGGAACGGACAGTCAACTTCAATATGCTTATTGGAAATAATAGATAACCCTGAAAGGTGGTGAGGCGTGGTGGCCAGTCAGTTAAAGAACCAACAATGTTGTGATGAAAACGATGGTCCGTTACCGTTACGAGACGGGACGCGACCTGCCAAAATGAAAGGAAGTCATTATTATGACCAAAACCAACTATATCAACGCCTCAATCTACAGTTCAGAAAAGCAAACGTTTATCGACAATCAGTTTATGACCGTTGACGATACAACTGGTAAAATCATCGCGATTGGTACCGGGACACCCGATACGATTGCTGAACAGACGACCGACATGCAAGGTAAGTACGTGATGCCGGGGATCATGAACGCGCATACGCATATCACCAGTATTCCAACGTATTGGTGGCATGATGGGCAAGAAGACCGCCATCCAGCGTCTCGTGAATACAATACGATGTACGCCATTCGCAATATGCAGGATATGATCAATCATGGCGTCACCTACATCCGCAATGTGGGGGCCCAATATGATATTGACGTCGCCATTGCAAAAATGCAACGCGAAGGTAAGATTGCCGGACCCCGCGTAATGACGTCCGGGCAAGCCTTCTCGATCACAGGTGGTCACGGTGCGGATGGCGGTCATGAAGTTGATGGTGTTGACGCGGTGATTCACGGCGTTCGGCAAGCGCTCAAGATGGGCGTTGACAATATCAAGATGATGGTCACGGGCGGCGTGCTTCGCAATGGTGAAACGCCGGATGACATTCAATTTAACTTCGAAGAGGTCCAGGCAGCGGTCGAAGAAGCCCATCATAAAGGCAAGACAGTCGCGGCCCATGCCCAAGGTAATGCGGGTGTCAAAGAAGCCGTTCAAGCCGGCGTCGATACGGTCGAACATGCCTTTGATATTGATGATGAAACCATTGAAATGATGCGTAAACACGGCACGGTCATTGTGCCGACGATGAATGCGATGTATGCCATTTATAAATATGGTGAAAAGACTGTGCCAGCCTGGGCGCGCGAAAAAGTTATCGTGAACATCAAGAAACACTTCGCAAGTATCACGAAGGCCGCTGCAGCGGGAATCCCAATTGCGATGGGGACGGATGCCGGGACGCCGTACAACGGGTTCGAGGATGAATCCGCTTATGAAATGCAGCTCTATGTCGATAAAGCGGGGATGACACCGGCTCAAGCCATCGATACAGCGACGATCAACTGCGCGCGGGCGATGCATGTGGATGCCGAATACGGGACGATTGCGGCCGGCAAATTCGCGGACTTTATTGCAATGACGGCCAACCCAATCGAAGATATTCGCGTGATTCAGCATGACAAAGACGTCTTCCAACACGGTATCCAAGTCCATCAGGCGGCCCAGGTGGCGGATGTTGAAGAAAATGAACCAGTGCGGCAAGTGGGCTAAGATTGGTCGGATGCCTGCTGGGTGTGGGCAGCGGGCAGTGCTGAACGACAACCTGAACAAGATGGTCAGTAGTCTGAACAAAAACTATTTTGAATACGGCAGTTTATTTTGAAGTCGATAAACTTATCGGTACGAAATGATGACTAATCAACTGAATACTTAGGTTAATGACGAACCGATTTTCTAGGGCAGTACAGCTAGAAAATCGGTTTTTCGTTGGAGATGAATTGGACCGCTGAATGGCTAATGCCCATGAATCTGAAACGGACAAAAACGAGTGCATTGTCGATGTTGGGAGGCTAGGCGTCGATTTCTGTTGCCCAGGTGCTAGTTTAGTAGGATTCCAACTAGCGCCTAGTTCTAGCACGGTCGCCGTAGATAACGGTGCAGTTCGGTGAATGTGGACCACGGCTGCACGACAAATGCAGGTCGTTACGCCCGCCGAATCGTTGTAAGGGTTCATTAAGTGTTGCTAGTCAGCTGTTCGCAAGGGGAATGGTAATGCTATAATGAGAACAGGATTGTTAACGAGGAGGATTTAAGTCATGACAGTATTTGAAGGTAATACCGTCGCGGCCGCAATTGCGGCCGGTTTAAAACAACTGCACCGAACACGCGATCAGGTGACTGTTGAAGTCATTGCTGAAGCGAAGAAGGGCTTTTTAGGGCTGGGAAAACAGCCGGCTCAAGTTAAAATAACGGCGGTGCCGGCCTCCACAGCAGCGGAAACCACGACTGCAGCTAAACAGCCACAGACCGCTGAAACGACTGACCAGTCGGCGGCGCTTCAGCGTCCAGCAACGTCATCAGCACCCGCATCCGCTGAAACGTCGCCAGCTAAGTCCATTGTGACCCCGGATGTCAGCACGGGTCCCGTCGTTCCTGGTGATGCTGGGTTAGCGGATGAGACGGTTGCCCCGGCAGACGCAACACGGCATTCAGCCAACGCTCAGCCTACTGAAGTGCAGGACGTTGAAACTAAAGTGAGTGCTGCTGGCAAGCCTCAAGCTGGCGTTGAAACCAAAACGACGACTAAAGTGGCAGCCACTAAAGCGGTGAATACGCAGGACGCCGACCACCAAACCAATGGCAAGGCGGCTAAATCGGCAGCGCCCAAGGCCAAACCGGCTAAAGCGAAAGCAGCGCATGACGCAGCAGCAACCACCCCAACGCCACGGACGCCGGCAGAAATTGCCGCCCGCCAAGCTGCTAACGAAACGGCGATTCGGGATTTGAGTGCCTACTTATTGGAAGTCGTCAAGCAACTGGGCATTGCCGCGGACCTCGATGTTGATTTTGGCAACCGGTACGCGACGTTGAACTTCAACACCGCCAAACAGGGCTTGCTGATTGGGAAGCATGGGCGCACCATCAATGCGTTGCAAGATCTCGCGCAAGTCTATATGAATCACCACGGCGCTTCCCACGTCAACGTCGTCTTGGATGTCGATGATTATCGCGATCGGCGCGTGGCGACCTTGAAGCGTTTAGCTGAAAGTACGGCGCGGGAAGTAATTGCGACTGGCAAGCAAGTCTTCCTAGACCCGATGCCGTCGTTTGAACGCAAATTGATCCACGCTGAATTGGCCAATAACCATCACGTCACAACTTTTTCAGAGGGACGGGAGCCGCACCGCGCCGTGGTTGTTGCGATTCGGAAATAGTTCATAACGGTGAACGCAAACAGGCGTTTGACAAACTCCGGGTGAGCTATTATAGTAGGTGTTAATCATTCTTATCTTTTAGATAAAGTAGTCAAAGTGCTTTATCCACGCTTTAAGGTGGCGTGGACTAGGCGCTTTTTTTCTGCATTTTAGGACATATTATTAACTAATTGTAAGTAAATTTGGTATGGTATTAGGCGATGAAACGCTGACAAGAAAGGACATGATGGTATGCCAACGACCACAGAATTTGATACGATCGCGGCAATTTCAACGCCGCCTGGTGAAGGTGGTATTTCAATTATTCGGATTAGCGGGGACCAGACGTTTAACGTGGTCACCCAGATTTTCAAGGGCAAGGACCTGAGTCAGGTCAAATCTCATACGATCAACTATGGGCACATTGTTGACCCGGACACCCATCAAGAAGTCGATGAAGTGATGGCGTCTGTGATGCGGGCACCTAAGACCTATACCCGTGAAGACGTGGTCGAAATCAACTGTCACGGGGGCCTGGTTGCGACCAACGAAATCTTACAACTGATTTTGAGTCACGGTGCGCGGATGGCGGAACCCGGTGAATTTACCAAACGGGCCTTCTTAAATGGACGGTTGGACTTGTCACAAGCGGAAGCCGTTATGGATCTGATTCGCGCTAAGACGGATAAATCCATGAAGGTCGCCCTAAACCAATTAGATGGTGATTTGTCGAAGCTGATCCGGCATTTACGCCAGGATATTTTGGACGTTTTAGCTCAAGTCGAAGTTAATATCGATTATCCAGAATACGACGCGGTCGAGACGATGACGACCAAGATGCTGAAGGAAAAGGCCACTGAAGTTGCGCAGAGCATCGACCAATTGTTGGCGACGGCGAAGCAAGGGAAAGTCCTACGTGAAGGACTAGCGACCGCCATTATTGGCCGGCCAAACGTCGGAAAATCAAGTCTGCTCAATCATCTGTTACACGAAGATAAGGCAATCGTGACGGATGTTGCCGGGACGACTCGTGATGTTATCGAAGAATACGTCAATGTTCGCGGGGTGCCGCTCAAACTGGTCGATACGGCCGGAATTCGCGACACCGAAGATAAAGTCGAAAAAATTGGGGTCGAACGCAGTCGTAAAGCAATTGGCGCTGCCGATTTAGTGCTATTAGTCCTAGACAGCAGTCGGCCGTTGACCACTGAGGACCAAGAATTGTTACAAGAAACAGCGCAGTCGAAGCGGATCGTGATCTTAAACAAGACGGATCTGCCCGCCCAGCTGGACCAAGCTGAACTTGCAAAATTCGTGGACCCCAAAGACGTGTTGAGCATGTCCGTCCTCGAACAGAGCGGCGTGACGCAATTGGAACAACGAATCGCCAAGATGTTCTTCAGTGAAGGCATTGAAAGTAATCAAAACAGTGTTATGGTCACGAACGCCCGCCACATTGGTTTGCTTAACCAAGCCAAACAGGCGCTACAAGACGTTCAGACGGGCTTGGCCGCTGGCATGCCAGTGGACTTGGTCCAAATCGACATGACCCGTTGCTGGGAATTTCTCGGTCAAATTACCGGGGACAGCTATGAAGATGAATTATTAGACCAGCTATTTAGCCAGTTCTGTCTGGGTAAGTAGTGGTAGGAGGAAATTGTAATGACAGAAGTAAAGCAGTATCAGGGCCGCGACTATGATGTGATCGTCGTTGGTGCTGGTCATGCCGGTTCAGAAGCTGCACTAGCCGCTGCCCGGATGGGAAACCGGACACTTTTAATGACCATTAACCTGGATATGGTGGCATTCATGCCATGTAACCCGTCCGTCGGTGGCCCGGCGAAGGGAATCGTTGTTCGTGAAATCGATGCGTTAGGCGGCGAGATGGGCCGCAACATCGATAAGACTTATGTTCAGATGCGGATGCTCAATACGGGTAAGGGTCCCGCTGTCCGTGCATTGCGGGCCCAAGCTGATAAGCATGCATACCACTCAGAAATGAAGCATACGATCGAACGTGAACCTAACCTGACGTTACGCCAAGGTATCGTTGATGGCTTGATCGTCGAAGATGGCGTCTGCAAAGGGGTCATCACGAACACGGGGGCCCATTATCGCGCCAAGAGTGTCGTGTTGACGACTGGAACGGCTGCGCGTGGGAAGATCATCATTGGTGAATTAATGTATTCATCTGGTCCAAACAACTCACAACCGGCAATGAAGCTATCCGGTGACTTGGAACGCTTAGGCTTCAAGCTGGAACGGTTTAAGACCGGGACGCCACCACGGGTCGATGGCAATACGATCGATTACAGTGTCACCGAAGAACAACCCGGTGATCCAGAACCCCATCACTTTAGTTTTGAAACGAAGGATGAAGACTACCTTGATTTAAAGCACCAGTTATCTTGCTGGTTAACGTATACCAACGAGACGACGCACAAGATCATTCGGGAAAACTTAGACCGGGCACCGATGTTTACGGGTGTCATTGAAGGTGTCGGTCCCCGCTACTGCCCATCGATCGAAGACAAGATCGTGCGGTTCGCGGATAAGAAGCGCCACCAACTCTTCTTGGAACCAGAAGGCCGGAATACGGACGAATGGTACGTTCAAGGGTTGTCAACGTCGATGCCAGAAGAAATTCAACAACGAATCTTGCACTCCATCAAGGGGTTGGAAGATGCTGAAATGATGCGGCCGGGCTATGCGATCGAATACGATGTCGTCGCCCCTTATCAATTAAAGGCCACGCTGGAGACGAAGCTCATCAAGAACTTGTATACCGCTGGTCAAACGAACGGGACGTCTGGTTATGAAGAAGCCGCTGGTCAAGGCTTGATGGCCGGTATCAACGCCGGTTTGCGGGCACTCGACCGGGGTCAATTCACCTTGAAGCGTAGCGATGCCTACATCGGGGTCATGATTGATGATCTGGTAACGAAGGGGACCAACGAACCTTACCGGCTGTTAACGAGTCGGGCCGAATATCGGTTGATCTTGCGTCACGATAACGCGGACTTACGATTGACGGACAAGGGTCATGAATTAGGCTTGATTGACGACGACCGGTATGCGGCTTTTGAGGCCAAGCGGCAAGCAATCAAGGACGAACTTGACCGTTTGGGCAAAATCCGTATCAAACCTAACGATGACGTCAATGCCTTCTTACGGGCTCACAATTCTGGTGAGCTGAAAGATGGGGTTCTCGCTGCTGATTTCTTAAAGCGGCCAGAAGTGCGGTACGCTGATTTGATGAAATTCATCCCAGCGGCGCCAGAACCATTGGAACGCCACATCATTGAACAAGTTGAAATTCAAATCAAGTACGCAGGCTACATCGAAAAGGCCGAAGAACGGGTTGAACGTTTGAAGAAGATGGAAGCTAAGAAGATTCCGGACCGGATCGACTATGACGCCATTGACGGTCTCGCGACTGAAGCCCATCAAAAGCTGAAGAAGATTCAACCGACCACGATTGCGCAAGCGTCGCGAATCAGCGGTGTTAACCCCGCTGATATTGCAATCTTGAGTGTTTACATTCAACAGGGCCGGATTGCGAAGGTTAAGGACTAAGCTTAAGCTGATAAGCGCTGGTGACCTGAATTCTGGGTCGTGTTGAATCAGTGGTGCTTGCGCTAGGAATCAGTGCGAAAATCAAAAGTTAGTGCGAAAGACCAAGAATTAATGTAAAACTAAAATAAGTCGTTTCAAGAATTATGACTGGTGCGTGGGTGCCGCGTGATTCTTGGAACGGCTTTTTTGTCGTTCGCCTAAAGGGCTGTTTGTCGGACGAAGCACTAGAATTGGAAGGGCCTGCTAATTTCTCGTTTGAACGGGGCTACGGGGGTTACGGATGCAAACCTGAAATTGACGTTAAAGCCCGTGGTGTGGTGATTGCCAAACCATGTTTTCAGCCGTAGCAAGATGATCGTCCGGTCTGCTGGTTTGCAGCCAAACGACTTCCACACATCGGAATTAATTGACGGCCGTCATTAGTGAACTTATAAAATCTTTTTAAAGGGGTCATCGATTCCAGACAAGCCGTGTCGATTGGACTATAATAATTGAAGGTTAAGCGTGGGGTAAGGGAGAACGTTGGATGAAAACTGTTAAAAGCATTATGAGTTGGGTGTTACCGATCGTGGTCGGCTTACTGGTCGCCATGGTGATTCGCCATTATATATTTACGATGGTGCGGGTGGACGGCCCATCAATGGAACCTAATCTGGACAATAATGAACGGGTCGCCGTGGTCAAGACTGCCAAGATTCGGCATTTGAGCGTGATCGTGTTTAATGCGTACCATGTCGATCCAGATGCGCGGTCGAAATCGGTCAAGTATGTCAAACGAGTGGTCGGGATGCCTGGCGATACTGTCAAGTCTCAGAACGGCAAGCTATATGTGAACGGTAAGCTAGTCCCGCAACAGTTCATTAGTCAATATGAGCGGACACAGGGCACGACCAACTGGACCTTGAATACCTTGTCGACGCGCTATAGTTGGCGGTTAAAGACGACCAAGGTCCCGAAAAACACGTACTTTGTGCTCGGTGATCATCGCTCGGTCTCCAACGACAGTCGCTACTGGGGCTTCGTTCCCGCTAGCAAAGTGCTCGGCGTGGTCAAGGTGCCATTTTGGGACTCCAGTAGTACGAAGCGCCACAACGTCAATTCAATCAGCTATTAATTATCAACAGGTGTTGCTCACGGTGGGCAGCGCCTTTTTTATTGGCAGGCATGCGTAATAACCACGAGCAGAACGCGCTTATTGGTGATTATTACTAATTTAAAAAATGGTGCCTGTATAAAATAACTAATAAAATTCAGAAAAGTAAACAAAAACTTGCATCTAAATTGAAATCGCTATCTAATAGGCCTAGAATGAAGGCTAAACTGGTAACAGGGCTACAATGGAGGCTGGTAAATATGGCAACTGAATTAACACCCGCCGCGCTTGCCGCATTACGGACAACGCACGCAGATGATCGGATGGCGCCGGTACTAACGCGCGCCATCACCAAAAATGGCATCAAAGCCGCAAGTTTTGATAATCAGGCGGCAAGTCGCTTGGACCGGACGTTTTCGATCGAAGTTCCGACAGGCAAGGTTAGTAATCAAAAGAGTAGTGGTCGCTGCTGGGAGTTCTCGTTACTGAATACCCTGCGACACAAATTCGCGACGAAGTATCACGTGAAGGATTTCGAATTGTCACAAAGTTATTTATTTTTCTGGGATAAGATCGAACGGGCCAACACGTTTTATCGCAACGTTGAACAAACGGCGCGGCAACCAATTAGCGACCGCTTAGTCCAATTCTTGTTCGATAATCCTGGTGAAGATGGTGGCCAGTGGGCGATGGCTGCGAGCTTAGTTCAGAAGTACGGCGTCGTACCAACGAGCGCGATGCCGGAAACGTTCAACACTGAAAATACCGCTGCTTTTCAAGCCGTGCTATCGCGGCAATTACGCAAAGACGGCTTGAAATTACGGCAGTTGGTCATGGACGGCGCTAATGAGGCAGAGCTGCAATCACTCGAAAAGTCGATGTTACAGGCCGTCTACCGGATGACGGCGTATTCTTTCGGTGAACCGCTGACTAGCTTTGACTTGACGTATCGCGACGATGATCAGCAGTATCATCGGCTGACGGATCTGACGCCGCAACAATTCTATCAAGATTATTTTGACACTGACCTGGATGATTACGTTGTCGTGACGAACTCGCCTGATAAGCCGTTCAATCGCTTATACAGCCTGCCTGACGAAGATAACGTCATCGGTGGCAAACCAATCGAATTCTTGAACGTCGATATGGGGGTCCTGACGGATGTTGCGGTACAGCAATTGAAGGCCGGCGAGACGGTCTGGTTCGGCAACGATGTCTTGCGGCAGATGGATCGCCAGACCGGGTATCTGGATGCCCACTTGTTTGAAACGGGGCAGTTATTCGGGGTCAACGACCATTTGACCAAGGCCCAACGGCTATTGACTGGCGACGGTGAGGTCAGTCATGCGATGACGCTCACCGGTGTTGATTTGGTGGCAGATACGCCAACCAAGTGGAAAGTCGAGAATAGTTGGGGCGAAAAGGTCGGTAAACAGGGCTACTTCGTGATGAGCCAAGATTGGTTTGACGCCTACGTCTATGAAGTGGTGGTCCACAAACAGTTCTTAGCACCAGAATTTCAAGTGTTAGTCAACGAACGCGCGCAACGGCTGCCGGCATGGGACCCGTTGCACTAGGAGGACGAAATTATGGGAATTTTTGCAGACCGATTAAAACAAGCCATGCAACAAGCAAACCTGACGTCAGCCCAGTTGTCCAAACAAACGGGAATCGGGCGCTCTTCAATCAGTCAGTGGTTGAGCAACAAGTATGTCGCGAAACATGATAAGGTCGTGACGTTAGCGGGTGTTCTCAACGTGTCGCCAGACTGGTTGTTGGGGACGAGCGATGTGGCCACGCAACCGACGCCAGAAGCGGCGCCAATTCCAGTCGCGGTGACACCTACGCCCGCCGTAGACCCCGAGTTAGTCACCCTGTGGGAGCAGCTAGATCAGACGCAACGCGCCAAGTTGGTCAAAAAGGCACATAAGTTGTTAGCCAAAGCTCAGGCTAAAGCGCAAGATCCAGCACCGAAAAAGACGGGTAAAAAGAAGAAAAAGAAAAAGGGTAAAAAGCGGAAGTAAGGCGGAATCGCTAGCCGAATGCGGCCAGGTGGCATGGTGATTTTAGATCACCGCGCATGGCTGGGTCGACTAGCGATTAACCGTTTGACTGATCGTTTATGACCAGAGACTAGACGCTAAAAACGACGCTTCAAGAAATCAAATTCTTGAAGCGCCGTTTTGTCATACTTAATTGATTTAGTTGATTGCTGGAGCTGGCTGAAAAGACCAGTACAGCTCCGGATGAGTGCTGTAAACCAGGCGTGAGCCGGGCAACTGGCGCGGCTACATTTTCAAGCCGTCCGATTTTTGACGGCATTGCTGGTTCCGCTGGACGTGCTAGTCCGCCGCGTTCAAGCTTGGTGACAGCGAACGCGAATTAGACGGCATACCGTTTAATTATCCAGCGGCCATTTTTCCCAATCACGTGCCCAGATGAGGCCCATGACGCCTTCACCAACGTGGACACAGACGACCGGACCGATTTCACCTTCGTCGATCGTGAGGTCTGGGAAGCTGGCCTTTAAGTCAGCCGTCCATTCGGCTTGCAGCTTCGGATTATTCCCATTTTCAATCGTCACGCGCAGTGGGTAGTCGGCAGCGTCAATGGCTGCGGCTAACTTGGCCTTAATGGCGGTGTAAGCACGACGCATCGTCCGCTCTTTCTGGATGGCGACGATTTTGCCATCTTGGAACGTCAAGACGGGTTTGATGCGCAATAAATTGCCGACGAGCCCGGAAGCATTCGAGAGGCGCCCCGTGCGAACCAGATGGCTTAAGTTATCGACGACGAAGTAAACGTCCGTCGTTTCACGAATTTTCTTAAGCTGTTCGATGACTTGTTCGGGTGTGTAACCCGCAGCCACGAGTTTGGCAGCTAAGAGCACCATGTCGGCTTCACCGGCGGCGGTAATCAGGGAGTCGAAGGGATAGACTTTGATGTTCGTCACGTTCGGGAGATAACTCTCGAGATTGGTGATGAAGCTAGTGATACCAGATGATAAATGAATACTGATGACGGCGTCGTAGCCCGCTGCTGCGAGTTGGTCATACATCGTTTGCATTTGTCCCAGTGTGATCTGGGTGGTCGTTGGCAGTTCTGGTGCCGTTCGCATGCGTTCGTAAAATTCTTTGGAAGTGATTTCGACGTTTTCTAAATAAGTCTGTTGGCCAAAAATAACAGTGATTGGAACGACGTGAATATCATACTTTTCAACGTCGGCCGCTGATAGGTAACTGGCACTATCCGTAACAATTGCGGTTTTCATTTTTTCCCCGCTTTCATTTGGTGAAAGTATTGCCTAACATTATACCGCTTATTGGTGGGGGAAAGCTAGCATTGTTGGCTAAGTAAACGGTTGTAATTGCTAGCGACTAACGTCATAATGAAAATAATCAAATGGGGGAGGCACAAGATGAGGAAACGAATTGAGATCAAACCGGCGACAGATGCTGACCGGGCGGCGTTAGCTGAAATTTACTTAGTCGACCGCCAGCAAGAGTTTCCGTGGGTCACAGATCCTAAGTTACAGGATTTTGACTATGACAGTCGCGGCGAATTTGTCTTGGTGGCGTGGGTCGATGGCCAGCGCGCTGGCTTCTGCTCATTGTACCGACTGGCTAACTTCATTCATTTATTGTTCGTCGCACCGGATTTTCGCCATCTCAAAGTTGGCGAGCGTTTGTTGACCGAAATGCGCCAGTACGCCACGGAACCACTGACGTTGAAATGCGTCATGGCTAACGAAAATGCGCTGCGATTTTATGCCAAGGTCGGCTTTCAAATCGTCAAGGCAGACGCGGACGCGTTACCGCCAAACTACACGCTACGGGACACGCATACGGAGCAATATATTGCGTTGGTCGATTTGGGCAATGACTAGCTGGTGCTAGCAGCCTGTGACGGCGGGTGGTTGAATGTTAGTCTGATGTGAAATCTAATTTATTTTTAATTTCAGGGTTGACATTCTGATTTTACGGCGCTAAACTCTAATCATTAATTAAATTTAGATTAAAGACCGTGATAAGGAACGGTGTTAAGCCGGTTAGTTAGCGAGCTGTAGATTGGTGCAAGGCAGTCAATACCACTTAACATAGATCACCTTGGAGTCGCGCCCCGAAATTATTTGGAGAAGGCGTTGGATGGTACCCATTAATGTACCGGCGTATCGCATTAGCTGTACGTACTAAGGTGACTATTGTGAAGTAGTCGCGAATAAAGGTGGTAACCCGTTCTGGACGTCCTTTAATTAACTCGTTGGAGTTAGTTAAAGGGCGTCTTTTATTATTTAAAGGTGGTGAGGAGTATGGAATCGGACATTCTGGTGGCTAATTGCCAATCAGTGTGGGCAACGGCAATTAGTCGCGCGGGAGCAGCAGCTCCTCAGATAAGACGAGAAGCTAACAGCGGCATTTAGCACCGCGTTCTCGCAGGTTCTTGTAACACATAGATCAATCAATCGCAGTCATGCGACACATAATTAACAAATGAAGTCATCACAAACGAAACGATTTAGGAACGATTTCAACACATAGTCAGTCGATTTTGCAAACGCAACACATAGTAGAGACACATAAGCATTAGTCAATGATCAAACACATAACGGAGGTTACGCCTATGACAACCACAACAACAGAAACAGAAACGCAAGTCGCACAACAATTATTTGATGCCTATCAAACCCAACACGCCTTAACGATGGCGGATTATGCAACCAGTGTCACCGATGAGGACGCCGCATACCGCGTTCAAGTTGAACTGACGGCGTTAAAACAGCAACCCGTTGGCGGCTACAAAGTCTCATTAACCAGCGCCGAAACCCAGAAGATGTTTGATGCGCATACACCACTCTATGGTGCGCAAGTCGCGGATCATTTCCTTGCAGCACCTACCACAGTTCGACGGGGTCAATTGATGGATCCACTCGTTGAAGTCGAACTTGTCTTTAAGGCCAAGGAAGATTTGAGTGCCACTGATTCATTAACTGATTTATGGCATAAAACCACGGTGGCACCTGGCCTAGAATTACCGGATTCTCGGTTTAGTGACTGGTTCCCAGACTTACCAAAGAACCTAGTGGTAGCTGATGCAGCCGTTGGTGGGTTAGTGGTCTACGGGACGGAAGAAGATACCGACAAGCGGTTCGCTTCCGTTGACGCGGTCGCAACGCCGAAATGTACCCTCGTCCATGATGGTGAGACGGTCAAGACTGGTCAAGCGAGTGAAGTATTGGGGAATCCCCTTAAGTCATTGCAGTGGTTAGTCAGCAAGTTAGCTGAGCAGGGCAAGACACTTACTGCCGGCCAACGCGTCTCATCAGGAACGTTCGTCTTACCGCCACATTTAACCACGGGGCACTGGCAGGCCGACTTTGATTGTGGACTGGGACAGGTCGCACTAGATGTGACAGACGAAGGATAAGTGGAATTACTGGCCTAGGTCAAAAGCCGTTCAAGGGTTGTTGTGAAACAATCCTTGAACGGCTTTTTTGGGGTGTTGACGTTATAGGTGTGAAACAAGCGGGATAACTGCTAAGCAGGTCGACTGCAGAACTCAGGTGGTCCTAACCAGCAAAATTGGTGCTTAGGGTCGCAAGGCTGATGCTACGGGCAATTTTAGTCCCGTTATCGCTACTGTGCCCAATTGTTCTCGACAATGTTTCACGTGAAACCGATTAAACTATTATGTTCTAGCAACATTGCTGATATATCAGGCTTTGAAGCCATTATAAAAAACTAAAAAATACTAAATTGACCCCGAAGTGTGCACCAACTGTGCATCTCAAAATTTAAAATCAAACCATTCTAGGCGACTAATTCATTCCGAATTAATCGTCTTTTTCTGTCGCAAAAATCAATCAAACAAATTAAGAATACGATCAAGTATCAGCCAGTAAACTGTAATCCATATAAATTGGTGTAGCTTCCCATCAAGCTTGACCGTTGCCGCGACGCGCGGGCAGCGGGCGGTCGGCGTAAGCCGGCCGCTTTAACCCCCAGTATCTAACTAGGGGGGTACAAAATAACATTTAACTATCCTTAGAACACGGTACAAATAGCGATATAGCGCGGTTTAGTGGCTATGTAGTTCAACCCAATCAAAATTCATTTGTTGGGGTTAGACAGTAATTTTGAATAGAAAGCAGGTATTGTAATGACGATGACTTGGAATGAACAAATTAAAGCACGGCGTCACGAACTACAGTTGACGCAAACAGCGGTTGCTAGCCGCTTAGGGATTACAACTAATTACTTCGCCCGTTTGGAAAACGCCCACGCCCATCCAAGTAGTGGACTACAGGCACAGATTGATCGGACGCTGAAAGATTGGAGTGACCTACCGCCACTAACGGTGCAAGTTGACTACTTACGGGTTCGCTTTCCCACTAATAAAGTTGACCATATCATCGAAGATTTATGCTGAATCGACAAAGATTTCATCAACTATAAAGATTGGGGGACGCTATGGCTATGCCGATCAATATCAATTAGGCGATATCACTATTTTAACGTCTACTCCAACACAAAAGTTAGGGACTTTACTAGAAATGCACGGTTCCGGCTGTCGGCAATTTGAAAGTATGCTGGTTGCGCACGGTATGGTTTGGGAAGATTTTCTCTACACTTGTTTACAAGAAAAAGGCATTATCAAACGGATCGACTTTGCGATTAACGATCACGTTGGCCTACTCGCCATTCCTGAACTAGTTAAGAAATGCCAAAACAACGAATATATTTCAGTCATGCGCAAATATGAAGCGCTAGCCTCCGGTAAGTTGCTAGATGATAAAAGTGAAGCGACTGGTGATACGCTGTATCTAGGCTCTAAGAAAAGTGATATCTATTTCTGTATCTATAACAAGGAAGTTGAACAAGCGCAAAAAGGCGTCACTCTAAATGCAGAGCAACGCCCAATTAAAACGCGGTTTGAAGTGCGCTTATTCAATGATCGCGCCATATTAGCGGTCAAAGATTTCCTCAGCCACCGTAACTTGGAAAATACGGTGTTTGGGATTGTTCAACGATACGTACGCTTTGTCGATAAACGTGCTGGAAAAGTCCGTAATCAATGGCCGCTGAATAAGCGCTGGGCACAATTCTGTGGTAAGAACCGCGCACCGGTGCAATTGACCTTAGCCCCAGAACTACCCAACGTTAACCGCCAACGTGCGTGGATTCGGACGCAAGTGGCGCCCACCTTGAAAGTATTATTCAATATTGATGGCTATCAAGGAACGCTGGAAACCATGCGGGACATCAAGAACGCCAAGTTATCTGCACAGCAGAACGCCATGATTAAGGAACAAACTGTCGGTGTTGATTACCTCATTGAACAATCTCAATAGAAACAACTGGCTAAATTGTGCTACTGCTGACAATAATATATGCCAAAAACTGCGAAACAAATGAATCAACAGTATGAGAAGAGCAGATTTTTGCAATTAGATGGCATAAGGGTTGACTATAACTAACTAATCAGTTATTATTAAAATCATGAGAACAAAAGATGAAAACAAAACAAAAGCAATTAAACACGCTGTAATCGAGCTTAGTCAATCTGAGGGATTAACTAATTTAACAACTGCTAAAGTTGCAAAATTAGCTGGGGTTAGTCCCGCAACTATTTATCTAAAATATAAAGATAAAACTGATATGTTAAGTCGAATTTATGAAGAGGTTAAAACTGAACTTCACGCCGGCGTTCAGGAATCTATATTAGATGCTGGAGACGATGTCGAAGCTCAATTAAGGGCAGTATTGAATTATTCGGTACAACAATGGCATAAATATCCAAAAGAAAGTGAATTTATTAATGCTTTATGGACTAACCAAGAACTGCTAGACGCTTCTGCAATCGAAAGCGGCAATCAAAAAGAAGGACCTCTAGTTGACCTTTTTGCTCGAATCGATGCTAATCCAGCATTTATCAATGTACCACGGGTAATTTTAGAAGCATTTGCGTCACTACCAGGAACGGTACGTCAACTTGCATCAAATAATGATCAGGCATTAATTGATCAGACAATTGATTTAATTTTAAAGGCTCTAAAGGTTTGAGCCTTTATTATTTGGCAATTAAAAACTAACTAGTTAGTTATAAAATGGAGGGATTTTTTTGAAACAAAATGTTGTCGTTATTACAGGTGCTTCTAGTGGCATGGGCAAGGCTGCTGCGGAATTATTTGCCACTAAAGGTTGGTTGGTTTTTGGCGGAGCACGTCACAGTGAAAATATTCCGACTATCAATAATATCCAAGCACTTCATTTGGATGTTACAAGTGAAGAATCGGTAGAAAATTTCATGAATCTTATTTGGGAACGTACTGATCATGTTGATGTACTTATTAATGCAGTTGGTTATGGAGAGTATGGTCCAATAGAAGAAGTGCCGCTTTCTGCAATCAAAACCGAATTTTCGACTAATTTCTTTGGCGCAATTCGTATGACACAAGCAATATTACCTTCAATGCGTACGAATAAAAGTGGCCGGATTATTAATGTATCATCAGGTATTGGGACGTCATATATGCCAACTGGTGGTTACTACGCTGCCAGTAAAGCAGCTCTACAAATTTGGAGTGATACATTAAATATAGAGGTACAACCGTTTGGAATTCAATCAACTATTGTAAGTCCCGGAGCTACCAAAACTGATTTTATTTCCAAAATGTTTGCAAGCTTTGAACGAAATACTCACCCAACCTCGGTATATACATCTTTGATGGCTGGTGTTGCTAATATGTCCAAAAACTATAAGGCAAGTGCAACGGCAGAAGATTTAGCAAGCGTATTTTATAGGGCGGCAACAGCTTTGAGACCTAAAATGCGCTACTACAAAAGTGTCTCTGATCGGATGAATGTGTATATAGCGCGTAATCATCCATTGATCTGGAAGTGTTTGATGAGTAGAGTTACAAAACGGATGATGCGAGTGTCAACAGACAATAACGAAGAAAGCTAGAGTGTTTTAATTATGAATGCAGGTACTATCTTAATCATTGATGCGGTAATCGTCATTGGCTTAATTGTTGTGTTTGGACATCGACTGATAAAAAATTATTACAGAAAGATTCAAACTCCAGATGCGTATATGATACAAAATGTTCAGTCAGGATTAGTCATTCGACCGCAAAATGCTGAAATAGCTGATTGTGTCCCAATTATTCAGTACACACCAAAGAATTGGGAATGCACAACTTGGCAAATGATTGGAATCGGAAATAATGAGTACTTATTAAAAGATCTATATACACAAAAATCATTTGCTCCAGTTGGAGAAATAAAAGCTGGTGCATTGCTGGAACAGCGACCGATTGGAAATGATCAACATCAGCACTGGATTTTTGAACGACAAACCGACGATAAGTACTCTATTCGATTGGCAGATAGTAATTTATTTATAACAAGTGTTGGTGGTGCTGTTGATGAACGAATAACATTGCAAACAGAAACAAATTCAGCTAATCAACTGTGGACCTTACATCAACAGAATCCAATAATTTAGGAGAATAAAATGAAATCAAAAAATAAACCTGTTGCTTGGATATTAATATTATCCTTCTTTGCGTGGATAGTACCCCAACTCCTTGCTGAATTTGCTTGGAAATCACCTGTATATAACTAAAGGTTGAAAGTTAAAAAAACACAGAGAAGCCCCGTCAGTTCGGGGTTTTTCTATACAAAAATAGACATGAAAGACTCCACATCTGTATAATATAAGCATCACACAAACACATACAGAGGAGTTTCATGTCCATGTCTACTATACAACAAAATGCAGCCAAAACAACTTACCTTTACAGTCCAATCGTAACCTTTGAAGTCGATGGGCAAGCTATGACAATGAAGCTCGTATACGTGACTAAGCGTGGTCAATCAGACCAATACCTAGTCTTAGCGACGACTAAATTAAGCTTAAAGCCTGATGAAATTATTCAAATGTATGGTCGGCGCTGGCAGATCGAATGCTTTTTTAAGGTCGCAAAACAATATCTTCAATTTGATCAAACGCAAATCCAAAGCTACGATGGGTTGTGTGGCCATTTGGCAATAGTTCTGATGGGATAGACATCTTTGAAAACAAAGACGAACGCACACTGGGCGATCTATTTTATGACTACGGCCGACCAATGCCGGACATCGAAGTAGCTGAAGCCTTGAATTGGTTATTAGAAACTATTACTGGTCTAGGTAAAAAATTCGCCATGGAAGCAGCCGTTTTAGACGCAATTTTTGATGAATTTATAAAAGCCTTACCAAGTAGTCTGGTAAAACTACTTGATAAGGCCTAAAAAGTGAAAACGACTAATTTATGTAACCGTAACTCAATGATACCAATGAGTGCGGTCTGTTTTGGTACTTTCAACCTTTAGTGTTTCACGTGAAACATTATTTGTTTACGCGGTGATAGTTTTCGTCAAAGTACTTACCAGCACGGATTTCATCCGGTAAACCAGAGTAAGGGGCTTCGCTGATGACGTCTTCGTTATTTTGACCAGCATCACCCATGTAAGTGATGTGGGCAAATTCTGGAACAACTAGTTTTGGATAAGTCGCGTACTTTTCACGAGACTGTTCCATTAAATCAATGTGTTCGTTTTGGAACGTGACCGTGATTTCAGGATGGTCTTGGACCCACTTAGGGAAGAAAATCGTCCCGTTTAATTTGTTTTCGTTAGGCAAGAAGTCAAGGGCGACATCGGTACCAGTTGGTTCTGTCCAGGCAACTTTGTAAATGCCGGGTGTCAACATGACGATGTTCGCTTCTTGATCCTTGACCCACCGACCGGCGACCATGCCACCGTGAATCCGGTAGTCAACGGTGTGGTCGTTTTTCGCGTACCATTCATATTCCCAACCGTTGTCGTAAGTGTAAATAAAGTGGGTGCCGAGGAAGTCATCTAGCGTTTTAAATTCTTTCGTCATTTAAATTACCTTCTTTTAAAAATATATGTCATTTAAAACGTGTAAATTATTACATGTTTTAATCAACAAGGTTAGTGTATACTGTTATCAAAGAATCGTCAAGGAGGAATATCCAATGGCGCAAAAAAATAAGTTGCAATTTATTATTCTAGGGTTGTTAAATCAACAACCGTTAACGGGTTACGACCTGACGAAGGCCTTTGATGATGAGATCGGGGAATTCTGGCAAGCCCAACATAGTCAAATTTATCCGCAATTAAAACGCTTAGAAGAGCAGGGCTACGTGACCCATGAAATCACCGTCAGTGGCGAAAAGTTGGAAAAGAAGCTCTACCACGTGACGACAACTGGCCGCGATTTACTCCATGAGTGGATCAGTATCGGCACGTCGGATTTGACGGCCACTAAGGACGAATTTATTTTAAAACTCTATTTCATTCAAACGAATCAAGATCCGCGTTTGCGCGAGATGCTTACCGAACAACTGACCTTGCACACAGCCAAGCTGACTCACCTGCAGCATCGACTCGAGAGCGTGTTTCCAAAACCAGCGACTGCGAAGCAACACTATGGTCATTATTTGATCTTGCAACACGCGATCGGCCGTGAGACGTACTACGTTGACTGGCTTAAGCAGACACTGCAGGCATTACCGAAGAAGTCGGAATAGGCGCATACTGGCGTGACGGTGGCATCAGGCGACTAGTGTGATTGGTACATTGACGTTCGCGTACCGTTTGGTTTGGCAGTCGATGGTAGTTTTCAAGCAGATGTCGCGGGTCAACCAGGGAGTAGCAGGCGTGTGTTGAGCCGCGGCGATGATTTAAGCTGCCGGCGAGTGTGCCGCTGGTGAGAAATCGTCCGTTAGGGGTGTGAAACTGGTATAATGACAGTGGTCAATATCAATTCAACTCAATGAGACGAGGAGATTACTATGGAAAACTCAAAAATGCAAGAACCACTCGTTTATCGACGAATTCTGCTTACCGTTGATGAGGACGACAATACTTCATCTGAACGGGCCTTCCGTTACGCAACGACATTGGCCCGCGATTACGACGCACCGCTGGGGATTTGCTCGGTGCTGGAAAGCGAAGATATTAATATTTTTGATTCACTGACCCCGTCGAAGATCCAAGCCAAGCGTAAGCACGTTGAAGAAGTCGTCGCTGAATATGTTCAGCTTGCTGAACAACGTGGCGTCAAACGGGTCGAACCACTGGTTTATGAAGGTGGCGACGTGGATGATGTGATCTTGGACCAAGTGATTCCAGACTTCAAACCTGACTTATTAGTCACCGGTGCGGATACGGAATTTGCTCACTCTAAGATTTCGGGCGCAATTGGGCCCCGGTTAGCACGAAAAGCCCCAATCTCCGTGATTGTGGTCCGATAAAGCGGTCCAACAGGAGACATCGACTGATGTCATGATTACTCAGTTATTACTAAAAAGAATCGTGGTCCGACAAGTTAGTCGTCGGCGACCACGATTCTTTTTTAGTTTGACTTGTTCATTAATGAACTTAACGATCGAAAAAACTTTGTTGGTGATAAACACTGTTACAAAGGCAATTTCACTATCGTTTATATACTAAAAACCAATTATTTTATAATTTATTGTTGCATTATGAGCAAGGATAGCTATAATGGAGTTTGTAAATTAATTCACAAAGGAATTGAAATGGAGGAAGCACTTCATGATTAAGACAGAAAAGAACCAAACCACCAAGGTTACCGACGAAGTAGACCAGTTAGTTCAACGTTCAAAGAAAGCATTGGCCGTTTTAAAATCGTATACACAAGAACAAATTGATGATCTATGTGAAAAAGTTGCAGTCGCTGCACTTGATAATCATATGAAACTCGCCAAGTTGGCCGTTGAAGAAACTGGCCGTGGGGTGGTTGAAGATAAAGCCATCAAGAACATCTACGCCAGTGAATATATTTGGAACAGCATGCGCCACGACAAGACCGTTGGCGTCATCAAAGAAGACGATGAAGAACAACTAATGGAAATTGCTGAACCAGTCGGGATCGTAGCTGGGGTCACACCCGTTACGAACCCAACTTCAACGACAGTCTTCAAGACCTTAATCTCCTTAAAGGGTCGTAACACGATCGTCTTTGGTTTCCATCCACAAGCCCAGAAGTGTAGTTCCGCGGCCGCTGATGTGATGCGTGAAGCCATCAAAGCTGCCGGTGGTCCTGCCGATGCCGTTTTATACATCGAACATCCAAGTATTGAAGCGACGGATGCGTTGATGCACCATACCGACGTAGCGACGATCTTAGCTACTGGTGGTCCAAGTATGGTTACCGCAGCCTACTCATCAGGTAAACCAGCCTTAGGTGTTGGCCCTGGTAACGGCCCGACCTACGTTGAAAAGACGGCTGACATCAAGCAAGCCGTTAACGACATTGTGTTATCCAAGACGTTTGATAACGGGATGATCTGTGCCTCTGAAAATAGCGCCATTATTGATAAAGAAATTTATGCGGAAGTTAAATCAGAATTTATTCGTCTCGGTTGCTACTATGTAAAACCAAAGGACGTTCAAGCTTTGAGTGATGCCGTTATCGATCCTAACCGGCACACCGTTCGGGGACCAGTTGCTGGGAAGACTGCTTACGAAATCGCCCAGATGGCTGGATTAAAGGATGTTGCCAAGGATTGTCGCGTCTTGATTGCCGAAATCAACGGTGTCGGGGTCAAATACCCATTATCTGGCGAAAAATTATCACCAGTTTTGACCGTTTACAAGGCTGATTCACATGAAGCTGCGTTCAAACGGGCCGATGAATTACTTCATTATGGTGGTTTAGGCCATACTGCTGGGATTCATACGACCGATGATGATTTAGTTAAAGAATTCGGTCTTCAAATGCCAGCTTGCCGGATCTTAGTGAATACACCATCCTCAGTAGGTGGTTTAGGGAACATCTACAACAATATGGAACCTTCATTAACACTGGGCACGGGGTCATATGGTGGCAACTCGATTTCTCATAACGTTACGGATATGGATCTGATTAATATCAAAACTGTGGCAAAACGGCGTAATAACATGCAATGGGTCAAAATGCCTCCCAAAGTCTACTTCGAACGCAATTCCGTTCGCTACTTGGAACACATGGCTGGGATTAAAAAGGTTTTCCTAGTTTGTGACCCTGGGATGGTGGAATTTGGCTACGCTGACCGTGTAACGGCTGTCTTGAACAAGCGGACAGATCCGGTCGACATCGATATCTTCTCTGAAGTTGAACCGAACCCATCGACGGATACGGTTTACAAAGGGGTCGCACGGATGAAGGCCTTCAAGCCAGATACGATCATCGCCCTTGGTGGTGGTTCCGCAATGGACGCGGCCAAAGGGATGTGGCTCTTCTATGAACATCCAGAAGCTTCCTTCTTAGGTGCTAAGCAGAAGTTCTTGGATATTCGGAAACGGACCTACAAAGTTCCCGTATCTGAAAAGGTCACCTATATTGGGATTCCAACGACTTCTGGGACGGGTTCTGAAGTGACGCCATACGCCGTTATTACGGACTCCAAGACGCACGTTAAGTACCCAATCACCGACTACGCAATGCAACCAGACATTGCCATCGTTGACCCACAATTTGTTGAAACGGTGCCAAAGCGGACGACTGCTTGGACTGGCCTGGATGTCATCACCCATGCTACTGAAGCGTACGTTTCAACGATGGCCTCTGACTACACGCGTGGCTGGTCAATTGAAGCCTTACAATTAGCCTTCAAGTACTTGAAAGCTTCTTATGATGGCGACAAGAAGGCCCGTGAGAAGATGCACAATGCGTCAACCTTAGCCGGGATGGCCTTTGCCAACGCCTTCTTAGGAATTAACCACTCCATCGCGCATAAATTAGGTGGGGAATTCAACTTACCACACGGGTTAGCGATTGCCATCACTTACCCACAAGTTGTGCGCTACAATGCTGAGATTCCAACCAAGTTAGCAATGTGGCCGAAGTACAACCACAACACTGCCTTAGCCGACTACGCCAACATTGCCCGGGCCTTAGGGTTACCAGGTAAGACGGACGAAGAACTCAAGGAAAGCTTAGTTAAAGCCTATATCGACTTGGCTCACTCAATGGATGTCACCTTATCCTTGAAAGCCAACCGGGTTGAAAAGAAGCACTTTGACGCCACCGTCGACGAATTAGCTGAATTGGCCTACGAAGACCAATGCACGACCGCAAACCCTCGCGAACCTTTAATCAGTGAATTAAAGGCGATCATCGAACGCGAATGGGACGGCCAAGGTACTGAAAAATAGCCCTTTGTGAATTAAGGGAGCCCTCGCTCGGGTGAGCGGGGGCTTTTTTGAGG
>NZ_JAGYGS010000184.1:0-326 GCF_018991185.1 Lactiplantibacillus sp. 7.2.4 | reverse complement strand
TTAACGAGAAAAAAGTGGTCAAAGAGTTAAGCCACGAACTGAAAACTTATATTAGTTTGGAAAGTTTAGATGATAAGCGGCGCATGCTATTTAATTGGAAAAACAGTACCTTAATTAAGCACGCTGTTGGTGAAGATGTCACTAAGCAATTATTGACAATTAACCAACAAGAAAGTTCACTAAAAAAAGCAGATGAGCTCTTAAATAAAGTAGTTGATCGCACGACTAAAAAACTCTATCCAGAGCTTGATTTTGAACAGACAACCGCGGCTGAACGACGGGAATTGATTAAAGAAACTAATAGTGAACAAACGATTTTCAAAGGC
>NZ_JAGYGS010000183.1:0-336 GCF_018991185.1 Lactiplantibacillus sp. 7.2.4 | reverse complement strand
GGCCTACTCAATTGTTAGTTGAGCAGGCCTTTTGTGGGTATTTTGATTAGAGCTATTAACCCTATGCTAATTATAAGGCTTAGCTTTCAAATGGACCATACTATTATCCAAATTATGATTTGTTAAGGTGGTGTTGTCATAGTTACTGAATTGAATCAATTGGGCAGAAAAAAGAAAAATTTAACTAAGACCATGGACACCATTCAAAATTAAGGGAACGTCATCCTAAATCTATTGCCAATGGCGGGAATTGTTGATTTTTATTTATGCCAACTCGTGACCACATCTTATCATTGGATGGTATGAATGATGTTGACAGAAAAACTAGCATTAGAG
>NZ_JAGYGS010000182.1:0-371 GCF_018991185.1 Lactiplantibacillus sp. 7.2.4 | reverse complement strand
CCTGCTACTTATCAACCATCATGGACCTGCACTCACGACGGATTATCGGCTATTCGTTCTCAAAAAAGATGGCTACTGATTTAGTCTTAAAGACCCTTGAAAGCGCGGTTAAAAATCGAACCATTACTGGGGACCTGATTATCCATACGGATTTAGGATCACAGTATACCAGCGATGATTACAATCAACGTTTAACTGAGCTACATATCTGCCACTCATACAGCCGTAAGGGTTGTCCGTATGATAATGCGCCAATGGAATCCTTTCACGCTTCTCTCAAAAAGGAATGTGTTTATCCAGTGCCGGTCTTTGAAGATTATGAAACTGCCGCTGCCGTCCTTTTTGAATATGTGCATGCTTTCTACAATAGA
>NZ_JAGYGS010000181.1:0-351 GCF_018991185.1 Lactiplantibacillus sp. 7.2.4 | reverse complement strand
CGCATAGCCATATTTCATCTTTTTATCTCCTTACTTATGTCATTAAGTAATGACACGGTTCTAACCCTTTAATTATACAGTATCAAAAACCAGGCCACAACTGTTAAGTTGTGGCCTGGCTAGTTCTATTAATTATAAAATTTGTTAGTAAACAATCAAAAATCATTGTGAAGTGAACCTAATTTATTTTGTACGAACAGCATTCAGATTAATTTTACAATCTAACATATTGGGATCGTTGGTCAACGTTACGCCGTTGGCGTACGCCATGTTCAGGTAGATCATTCAAGGAGAAACCAATTCTCCCCTGATTTAGCCAATTATAAAGAGATTTAGTAGCTAGTTTAAATT
>NZ_JAGYGS010000180.1:0-354 GCF_018991185.1 Lactiplantibacillus sp. 7.2.4 | reverse complement strand
AACTCAATTTGATTTGCTAATTTTTGATCAGTGGTACTGACCCGCGCATAGCCATATTTCATCTTTTTATCTCCTTATTTATGTCATTAAGTAATGACACGGTTCTAGCCCTTTAATTATACAGCATCAAAAAAGAGGCCACAACTGTTAAGTTATGGCATGTTTTCACTCTATCTAAACACTTTACTCGTTATATATTCAAGACGCCAAAAAAATTGCATCTAATATATCTAAGCCCTTTAACGGGGAGACACTTTGATACTTGCAGTGTTTGATTAATTACTCGGGTATACAAAATAATCATTATCACGAGCAAAAAATAATTTTAATGTTTAAATTTACATCACTCCAATA
>NZ_JAGYGS010000018.1:0-56747 GCF_018991185.1 Lactiplantibacillus sp. 7.2.4 | reverse complement strand
TTTGATTATACCCTTTGATTCTAGGGCACCTCCTTTTTGTCATATTCAGCTTGCTCAAACGATTAGCGGACGCCCATCGTTTGAGTATTCATCAAGTTTCAATTCACATCTTCGTACCATTTTAACTCAAGGCATTTTAATTTACCGCCGTTTTAAGCCAACCCCCGCCGGCTCACAAGATAGACGATCACAATTAGCGGCAACGTCACCATCATGACCGGGTAGAACCAGGTCATCGACAGTACACTGGAAATCAGCCCACCAAAAATCGGTCCCAGGGACATGCCTAAGTCGACGCCAATGTAAAACGTGCTGTTGGCCAAACCATGGTCGGCTTCTGGTACCAGCGTTAGCGCCTTAGCCTGACAGATTGAAAACATCAAGCCGTAACCCGCTGCTAAACCGGCCGCGCCCAGCAAAAGCATCGCCCAGTTGGTCATATCCGTTAGGCCAATTAAGCCTAGCAGATTAAAAATCAGGCACAACCAGATGAACCGTTTAAATGGCACCCGGTCAAACCAGTCACGTAAGATCAGCCGCAAGACGAGTAAAATCACCGCGTAAACTGGGAAGAAGATCCCAGCGGCCACGTGAAAATGACGCGCGGCTGGACGATGCGAAAGTGCCGTTGCTGTGCATCCGCCTTGGGCACCGCCACCGGTTCACCGTGGTCACCTACAAATTGAATCATGATCACCAGTAGTAAGCTACAACCGGCTGCTAGCCAGAAGACACTTTGATAACTGTAATGCTGATACAAAAACACACTGATTGCGGGCCCACAAGCCATGCAGACGGAACAGAGGGTATAACCCAGACCATTCACGATTCGCAGTAGCATAATCAGGGTAACGTTAGTCGTTAAGCTGTAACCGAGACTAGCTAATAGTAACAGACAGCCCCCAATAAAGGTCAGCCGGTACTTCGACACCCGGTCAGTCAGATTACCTGCCAGGGGCCGCAAAACTAAGGACGTGAGGTTGGTCAACCCAGCAATCACCCCCGCTAGCACCGAACTCGCCCCGATACCGTGCGCAAATCCGGCAATCACCGGGTTGATCAACATCGGGCTCATTAGGAAGAAAAGCTCGCTACTAGGACTAACTTCACATCTGGCGTGTATAAACGCGTCTTCATCAATTCTCATCGCTCTCTAAATTTTGATTGACCTGTCGTAACAAATCTAAGAATAACTGTTGTTGTTGCTCATCGAGGTGTGCAAACATCTGCGCACTCGTTTGCCAGCCGTGTTGCCGTAACTGAGCACGTTTGGCACGGCCGCTCGCCGTCATCACCACCTGCTTGGCCCGCGCATCCGTGGGACTGACCACCAATTGGACGTAGCCACGCGCTTGCAACCGTTGGACGATCAAACGGGCCGTCTGGTGCGTGATACCCTGGCGCGCCTTAAACGCCGTCACCGTCTGCTTAGGATGGTCGGTAAAAAAGACGAGCGCATCCGCCTGCTCAGTCGTTAATCCGACCGTTCTTAAATGTTGATTACGGCGGCGCGTAATCTGCCTGGCTAGCACCAAGACTTGCCTAGCCACCATTTCATCATGATTCATCCCATCACCATCCCTATCTTTTATACAGCTAGCTGTGTATAATGTCAAGATTACACGTGCTGTTAAACTGATAGGGTCAGAGGACTGTAAAACGTTAACATCCCCATTATGTCAGCTGCGTTGGTCAGGTTCTATGATTAAATCATGCCAATTATCAAGTTCAAAAGCAGCCAGCTGAGGATCGCTGGAAACAGTGCGAGTTAGCGTAAACCTCCTGTGATGGGGTCGTCCTATGTCGGCTTCCAGGTATTTCTGACAACGCTGGAACGCGATGGACACAGATTTAAGCCGAAAGCCCACGTCTTAAATACTGGTCTTCCGCGTTAGCTGCAGTATAGATGAAATGTGTTCGGGTCAGACTGGGACTTCCGGTTAGCTACGCCAGAACGCCAAGCGGAAATTCACCGCTTAACGCTCTAGCTAGGCTAATCCTCAGTCCCAACCCGTCTGAACCTCACACTCTAAAAGCCGCTGAGCATTGTCAGAAACACCTTCCAGCCTGAGTTGTATTCGAAAGACAGACATGTGTGGACCAACATTTTGATGGATTTGTCGTTGATTCCTGGGTACACAGTCATTTTGACATTCAACCGTCGGACTGGGTTTTAATGTTAGCTAAGGCTCCTTACACATGCTGTCAGACAAGCAGCTTCAATGAGCTTATCAGAATTTCCTCTAGTCGCCTGAGATAGCAAAGTCTCAAATTCGAAACGACGGCAATTTCATCGACTCATTTCAAGACTAATTGCTATTGAATTTGTGGTATTGAGATGAGTAAATAGCATCCAGGAATCTTCTCAGTAATTAAATTTTATAAGTCTTTATCGATACCAACTAAAAGTTTGCCTGAAGGACCAGTCACCTAATAATCAGTGGTCAATTGTACCTAGATAGGTGGCTGTTCATCCGCAATTCGAGCGGGTTCCCGACTGGAGGGGCTGGCGGACAATGCTCAAGGGCGAAGTTCTTCTTGTCCGGGTGAGTTTCCCGGGCTAGAAGAAGACTCGCATTTTAAATTGCGCAGTGGGTTTCTGTGTGAGTTCAAATCGATGTCCGCTCTGTTCCAGCGTTGTCAGCCAGCCCCGGAAGTCGGAATAAGGAGATCACTGGCAGACGAACAGCAATCTAAACTGGCACGTTTCAATCATCTTTAACGCTCCCGAATTTTGAATACTAAACAATAATCAGCACAACGCGTAACCGAACAACATCATCAACGCACAAAAAAAGTTGTTAGCTCATGGAACGCTTAACAACTTCGCTGCTATGATTCAAATTTAGGATAGCGCATTTTTCTGCCGTTGTGCCGTCTGCCAGAGTGAAAAGGCCGTCCAACAACTGACGAGCACGATTAGCCAACTGAGGGCTGTTAAGGAAAGTGACTTAACGAGCGTCGCCGCAACGACCACACCCAGAATGCCGCCTAAGATAATCCCAAACAACCCGCGGTAATCGACACGGTCATGCCGAATGAAATTAACTGACGAAATCGGCATTAATAATGCACAGGACAACATCATGATTGGAAAAGCCGCAATCGGCGTCAAACCTAAGAAGTACACCATGACCATGCAAGGTGCGTACAGACCGACTCCCGCTGACATTAACAGGCCTAAAATAAAGTTACCCACGATTCCGGCAATCAACTTCCAGCCCACCAGGCCAGTTGCTTGATTGGCGACCCCTAATAAACTAATCAAACCTAGTAGTTTGGCCGCCATTAACAACGCCGTCACAATCAAAGCGCCAGCCATGATCAATTGGACCCACCGTTGATTGAGCTTCGTCATAACTTCACTACCTACTAATGCTCCGATTGTCGCGGCCAGCACCAAACTGATCAGTGTGACCGGGTCGACGGTGACCGCCGTCACAAAGAAAAAGGCCTCAAAGGCGGTCGGAATCGCATGCATCGTATTTAAAGTTCCCGGCAATTGGCGTTCATCTTTTAAATAGTGACTGGCTTGAAAAATCGCCGTTGAGACCACAAAACTGCCGATCCCCAACGTATCCAAAAAATCAGTCACCGCGCCAATCACCATTCCAAAACCAAAGGAATGGTCAAAAATAGCAGCGCCTTGGCGTTTCGCACCGGCTAACAGTAAGCCAAATAACCCGATGCTGAAAATCGCCAACACTATCACAATTGCAATGACCATCAATCTAACCCCACTCTCTTACTTACTCGTAGCATTATACTGTATTTCACCCGTCGAACCAATTATTTTTATCGCAGTCGAGTCTGAAATAAATACACTAAAATTCGGCAAACGGTTACAATAACAATCCGCGACTAGCTTGCAGGACCCTGCAGCCCATATGTTATCGATTATATGCTATAATCCAGGCAATTAGATTGCATACAATCTGTTTTTAAGTTTTCTTATTCAACCAAAATTACAATAGAAAGGTGGTCATAATATGAACACAGCCCCCATTCGACCGCTTGACGAGCACATCTGCTTTTCGGCCTATACGACGGTTCATGCGATTCAACGTTTATACCAGCCAACCTTGGCCGAACATCATCTCACGTACCCGCAGTACCTAGTCTTAGTGGCACTCTATGCTGATCCGCCTAAGGCTGTTCCCGTCAAAAAACTGAGTGCCCAGCTCGATTTGAGCACGGGCACCCTTACACCAATTTTAAAACGGATGACTAAGGCCGGTTTGATTGCCCGGCAACGCAATCCACACGATGACCGTAGCGTGCTCATTACCTTAACGGAAGCCGGGGTCACGACGCGCAAAGTCTTGAACACCCTGCCTAACATTTTAACGGAACGAGGCGGACTAGACGAAGCTGAGTGGCAACAGCTCCAGATGTTGATGAATAAGCTGATGCGTAACTTGACCGACCAATAAAACAGATAATATCTGTATATAAATAAGTTGCTGCATAAACCACTTATGGCACAATCAGCCTTGTCACCTCCACTCTGAATCTTCTGTAGCTCCAGGAAACCGCCTAGATGGTTTTATCGAACTTTTCTATTACTAAATCGTTATTAGTTCGGATTTTGACGTTATCAGACCCATAAAAGGGCGATATTTCGTTGTCAGCGTCGGTAATCTCTGGTATGCTAATTGCAATCATTTAGAATTTGGCTGCTCCAAGGAGGAATTCAGGTCATGCAGGAAACAAAACAAGAAACGACCTTGAACCGTTCACTCGGTTTTTGGTCGGCACTTTCACTCGTCGTGGGTACAGTTATTGGCTCAGGAATCTTCTTCAAACAGTCATCCGTTCTGGACAGCGCCGGTTCACCCAGTGCGGCGCTACTTGCTTGGCTGCTCGGTGGACTGATCACGTTGACGGCTGGCCTGACGATTGCCGAAGTTGGCGCGCAAATGCCGCACACTGGTGGCCTCTACGTCTACATGGAACAAATCTATGGCAAGCTCTGGGGCTTCCTTTCTGGCTGGATGCAGATTGCGGTCTACGGTCCCGCCATTATTGCCTCGATTGGTGCTTATCTAGGGATTCTGTTAGTCGGTTTCTTTAATTTGAGTTCTGGCTGGCAGGCGCCCCTTTCAATCGGTGTCATCGTTTTGATTGGGATTTTGAATATGTTCGAAAACCGCTGGGGCGCGGCCTTTCAAATTGCCACGACACTGGGTAAACTATTACCGATTGCGGCAATTATCATCTTCGGGCTGTTCTTCGGTAATCAAAACGCCTTTGGACAGTCCCTACATACGATCAGCCAATCAACTGGTAGTTTTGGGGTGGCGGTCCTCGCAACGTTATTTGCCTATGATGGTTGGATTTTGGTTGCTAACCTTGGTGGCGAGATCAAAAATCCCCAAAAGCTATTGCCTCAAGCCATTATTTTAGGCATCTCACTGGTGCTAATCGCCTACACCCTTGTAAGTTACGGTATCTTGCATTTTGTTCCAGCCGCCACAATCCACAAACTAGGGCAACAAACGACCTTGTACTTTGCCCAGGCGGCGTTTGGTACGATTGGTGGCCGATTACTGAACATCGGGATCATTATTTCGATGGTCGGCTGCTTGAACGGGAAAATCATGACGTTCCCCCGTATTGTGTATGCGATGGCGCACCAGAACCAGCTGCCGTTCGCCAAGCAACTCAGCTTTTTGCACAAGAAGTCGCATGAACCAATTGTGGCCACCATTGCCATCCTAGTGTATGCCAGCATCATGATTCTGTTCTTTAATCCCGACCGGCTGTCAGACCTGTGCATCTTCACAGTGTACTGCTTCTACGTCGCGACGTTTGTGGGCGTCTTTCTCCTTCGCAAACGCAATCCAGCATCCGCGCGGCCATTCTCAACGCCGGGCTTTCCAGTAACACCGCTGATTGCCATCTTAGGCGCCCTGTTCGTGATTATCAGTGAGATTGGTTCCGACCTTTCCGGTGTGCTGATTTCACTAGTCATCGTCGCAATTGGCTTTCCGATTTATTATTGGAAACGGCGACAGAATGCCACGCGCTGATTGCGAGAAAACTTTAATCTGAATTCAAATTAGAATAAGGCATGATTGCAAAAACGAGCACTGACAGAATTAAATGTTCTGGCAGTGCTCGTTTTTCGTGACTATTTTGATTTATAGCGTTTTAATATTCGTCAGCAAATAATCGACCTAATTTGACCTCCAGAGCTGGCTGCATTCAACCGATAAAACCGCACAAAAAAATCGCTCCACAACGGAACGATTTTTAACACCTCTATGCCAACTTCTTGTCCAGCACCCGTGATAAGACGAAGAGTGCGTAACAGATGATGAAGTACATGACTGCGATCATCAAGAACATTGGTAAGATGTAGGCTGAATTTTGCCCGTAAATAATTTGTGCGTGGTTCAGTAATTCTGGTAACACGATGATGGTGGCCAGTGACGTATCCTTGATCAAGGAAATGAATTGGCTCACGATCGTTGGAATCGTCTTCTTGATGGCTTGTGGGAAGACGATGTGCCACAACGCCTGTACGTAGCTCATCCCGTTGGCGCGGGCGCCTTCCATTTGGCCATAGTCCACCGCGAGAATCCCAGAACGAATGATTTCAGCTAACATGGCTGATTCGAAAATCGTCATCGCTAAGATTGCTGCGAAGATAATGCCGGGTTTGAAACCCAGATGTGGCAGGCCAAAATAAGTAAAGAAGATGATCAAAATTAATGGTAAGTTCCGGATGATGTCGACGATAAAGCCGACCACCGCTGACAAGTACTTGATTTTAACGTAGCGGAGCACCCCTAAGACCGAGCCGATAATAAAACTGGCAATGATGGAAACGACGGACACTTCCACCGTGACCCAGAGTCCTTCGAGCAAGAACCGGATGTTTATCCACGAATAAGCTTGAATAAAGTTTTGCATGAAACGTCGCCCCCTTCTAGTTAGCTAACTTCTTCTCGAGATGCCGCATGTAATAACTGAGCGGTAGCGTAATCACCAGGTAGAAGCACCCAACGACCACGTAACTGTTGATCGTGTCTAGTGATAACGACGCAATCGAGTTCGCTTGATACATCAAATCAAACCCAGCCACGAAGGCTAACACTGACGAGTTCTTCACCAAGTTGATGAATTGGTTACCCAATGGTGGGATGATGATTTTGAAGGCTTGTGGCAACACGATTTTGCTCATTGCTTGCCAGTAGGTCATCCCATTGGCACGGGCCCCTTCCATCTGACCAGGGTCCACGGATTGAATACCAGCCCGGACCGTTTCGGCGATGAAGGACGACGTATAAATCGTCAGCCCAATCGTCCCGGCAGTAAAACCGTCGATTTTGGCGACGTACATCGGAATAATCACGTAGAAAAACATCGCGATGACTAGCAATGGAATGTTCCGGAAAACTTCAATGTAGACCCGACCGATGATGCGCATCGTGCGACTGGGCAAGACTTCAAAGATTGCGAACATCGTCCCGATAATCGTACTAAATATCAGAGCGATCACACTGGATAACAACGTATATCCGAGACCTTGAATCAGCTCTGACCAATAATGCGTTAGAATGTATCCCATTAGCGTGACGCCTCCTTATAGTCGAAGCCGGCCACGTTCCCAAACCACTTCTTCAAGATGCGGTTATACGTCCCGTCCGCTTCAATTTCTTTTAATGCTTTATTTAATTCCTTTTTCAATGGCGTTTGCCCTTTGTTAACGGCAATCCCGTAAGGTTCCTTCGTAAAGGTCCCGCCGACGACTTCGTAACCTGGGTTTTGAGCAGCCATCCCATAAAGAATCCCGTTATCAGTCGTCAAGGCAACCCCTTGGCCTGATTTCAAGGCCGTCATTGCTTGTGCGTAGTCTGACAACTCTAACACTTTGGCCTTAGGCGCCACTTTTTTGATGTTTTCAACGGAGTTCGCACCCGTAACACCTAGAACCTTCGTGCCAGTTTTATTCAAATCTTTGACCGATTTAATCGAACTGCCCTTCTTCACCAGCAACGATTGCCCGGCATCGAAGTAGGAATCGGTAAAATCAACTTGTTTTTCCCGTTCGGGGGTGATAGTCATTGTGGCGATGATGGCATCGATATTCCCGTTTTTCAACAACGGAATCCGCGTCTGACTCGTCACTTGCACAAACTTGGCCGTGGCGTCTTTACCCAACACCCGTTTTGTGAGGGCTCTAGCGATATCAGCGTCAAACCCCTTGATGGTGTTGTCCTTAACGTCCATCAACCCAAATAACTTCGTATCAGCTTTAACACCCCAAGTGATAGTCTTGCTAGCCTTATCATTAGTCAAAACATCTTGTTTCGATAACGACTGCCGTGAACCGCAAGCGGTTAAGACCACCACTAGCACGGCGAGCATGCTGAGTGCGCCAATTAGTCGTTTTAGCTTCTTCATTCGTGGTCCTCCCCTACAAATTAGTGTGTAATAATTTTACTCAAGAATTGACGGGCCCGTTCATTGGTTGGTTGACCATCAAAGAATTTTTCCTTCGCATCGTCTTCCAGGATTTCGCCGTCAGCCATGAAAATAACCCGGTCCGCAACTTCACGGGCAAAGCCCATTTCATGCGTCACGACTAACATGGTCATACTGGAGTCTTCCGCGACACTCTTCATTACGTTCAACACATCATCAATCATTTCTGGGTCCAGCGCAGAGGTCGGTTCATCAAACAACAGGCACTTTGGCTTCATTGCGAGTGAACGCGCAATCGCGATCCGTTGTGATTGGCCCCCAGATAATTGACTTGGAAAACTGTTGGCTTTGTCAGCCAAGCCGACGCTATCTAGTAAATCCATCGCCAGCTTTTTATTTTCCGCTTCTGGCCGTTTTAAGACTAACCGCGGTGCAATCATAATATTTTCGAGCACCGTTTTATTGGCATATAGATTAAAGTGTTGGAAGACCATGCCGACATTTTTACGAATCTTGTTCATATCCGTCTTGCGGTCCGCCAAATCAAACCCATTGACTAACAACTGACCTGACTGGACTCGTTCCAAACCATTGACAGTTCGAATCAAGGTACTCTTACCTGAGCCAGAAGGTCCGATCAAAACAACTTTTTCACCTTCATTAATCGTTAAATTGATATTTTTGAGGGCGTGAAAATCACCATAATACTTTTCGACGTCGTGAAATTCGATCATTGACATTGCAGTCACCTTCGCTTTCTCTATCAGCCTGTTGACTGACGGTCTAGAATTATTGCATTAATTTATAAAGTTAAGAAATCCTTATTCTTCGTTAATGCTATTTAAATAGTTTAATACATAATTAGTAATTTTGTCAAAAAGGAGTCAAATATTGTTCGATATCAATAAAATAGTGAGAAAGTCATCCGTTGTTTTCAGTTAAATTAACTGAATCCATCTAGATATCTTGAACAATCTAGTCCTAAGTGCGCCTATAATTCGTGTTTTATCAGCGTTTTTCAGTCTTGTAATAAGAATTTATCAATACACTTAATAAAAATTTTATTATTCCGACTCGCTCATTAGGTCAATCATACCACTACCGTAGCCAACCAATGCTTCTCAGGCATAAATTTCATGATTTAACCGGTTAACAAACGACCTTAATGCTTCGTTAATCCTTTCGATAAGCTTTCTTTACTAATCCCTGCTAGACTCATTTCAATGACAATCATCGATAGGAGCTGATTAAATGTTAATTGACCAAGCCACCAACATGACCAATATTATCGCCGCTCAAATCATCAAGGTGTTTTATCCATTTGTCATCGCCAAAACGGAGGCTGGCGAATACTTGAGCCTCAATTTATCGACCAATGAACAACGGGACCCACTCTTCTGGGATGAACTGCGCAGCATCTTGCAAGCAAAACTCTGGGTGCCAATCGGTCGCCACTATCACCAGTTGCTCGACAACGGCTGGTTAGCGGTCGGCATCAGTTGACGATTAGTTGACGTTTTGCTGACTCTTCACCTGACATGGTCCTAGCAGGTATCCGACTGATTTCGTCCGCTCAATTTGCACCCAAACTTAGCCCCATATAATTGAATCACACTTAAATTTAAATAGTCGCTTCAAGAATTTACCATTAAATTCCCGAAGCGACTATTTTCCAATCAATTAACACCATTATCAGCGTCTCACTCAACCGTCGCCGTGCCCACACCGCGTCTAGTTTCAAGTTTAGTTAAAAGGCATGTTCACTCGTGCCACCGTTCAGAATCGTCACGACGTCATCCAAACTAATCTCGACCATGTTTTTGACCGCCAAATTCGTGTAGAAGCCGACATGTGGCGTAATGATCACGTTCGGCATCTGCATGAGTTGTGCCACGTTGGTATCTTGCAATACTTCGCCCTGATGGTCTTGGTTGAACAACTCATTTTCACCTTCGACCGTATCCAGCGCACAGCCCGCGATTTCGTCTGCTTTTAAGGCTGCGACCAGGTCAGCCGTCACAATGACTGGCCCCCGTGAAGCGTTAATAATGTAGGCATCGGACTTCATGACTTTTAACGCCGCTGCGTCAATTAAGCCTTGCGACGTTGGATTGAGGTCCACGTGCAAGTCGACCACATCTGCCTGCCGTAACAAGTCTTCCTTAGTATCGACGTAGGTCAAAACGTCGGTTAACTCAGGATGGCGCACGACATCGTAGGCAATCACTTTAGCGCCGAGACCGTGGAACAAGCGGGCTGCTGTCCCACCGATTCGACCAGCGCCAATAATTCCAACGGTTAACGACCGGATTTCACGTGCTTGCAACCCCGCCCACTGGAAGTTCTGTTGCCCGATACGTTGGTCAAACAGTTCCAAGTTCCGAATCAAACGCATCGTTTGTGCCACCGACATTTCAGCAACTGAATTCGGCGAATAAGCCGGTACGTTGGTGACCACTAACCCGGCAGCCTTGGCAGCGGGAATATCGATCGTATCGACCCCGGCCGTCCGACTGGTCAATTGTTTCAACCCAGCCGCAGCCAAATCCTGATACAAACTAGCGTCGCCGCCAATTGGACTCCGTTGTTGGATGACAAGGCCATCGTAACCCTTGACCAAGCCTGCAGTATCCGGGTGGAATTCTAAGTCATTGGTATCGACCTGAATTTGGTGTGCTGCAGCCCACGCTTGAATGGCATCCTGTTCGTCATCGCGAACACTATACATTAAAATTTTCATGATTACTTGGCCTCCTGTGCTTTGCTGGCAACGTATTGACTGATTCGTTCAACGGCCGTCTTCAAATCGGCCATGGATGCGGCGTAACTGATTCGAACGTAGCCTTCACCACCAGGGCCAAATGAGCTTCCGGGAATCAATGCGACGCGGGCCTCATGGGCCAATTCACGACAGAATGCCATACTGTCTTGTGGCAACCCGGCCGGAATCTTACTGAATAGGTAGAATGCCCCTTCTGGTTTGGCAGATTTGAAACCCAATTGATTTAACGCGTCGTACAAGTAATCGCGACGGGCCTGGTATTCGCGCTTCATTTGTTGCGCGTCATCGAGGCCATTTTTGAGTGCTTCCGTCGCGGCAGCTTGGGCATTGGTGGTCGTCGAAGTCACCGTGAATTGATGAATCTTTCCCAGTTGGGTCGTAATTGCCTTAGGCGCACACATGATGCCAATCCGCCAGCCGGTCATCGCGTGTGACTTCGAGACCCCGTTTAGTAAAATCGTCTGCTCTGGTAAGTAAGATGCAATCGATTCATGCCGCTCCCCATAGGTCAGTTCACTGTAGATTTCATCTGATAAAACGAAGATTGGTTGGTCCGCCAAGACAGCCGCCAATGCCTTCAAATCATCATGCCGATACGTCACACCAGTGGGGTTCGAGGGGAAGTTCAAGACAACGGCTTTGGTCTTAGGATGGTCGTTGAGCGCCTGTTGTAATTGTTCTGGTGAGAGCACGAAGCCGTTCTTGGACGTATCCATAAATACCGGCGTTGCGCCCGCCAACTTCACGATGGCAATGTACAGTGGGAAGATGGGCGTCGGAATCAAGACTCCATCGCCAGGATTCAAAATTGAACTTAACGCCGTGTAGATGCCACCCGTCGCCCCCGCGGTAATAATCACTTCGCTAGCTGGGTCATAGTGCACATCGTATTTTTTCGCTAAGAAGTCGGCTGCCGCAGTTCGTAACGCCATCGTCCCATTCGAAGGCGCATAGTGACTTTCATCGTTTTCGATACTCTTAATCGCGGCCTGCTTAACGTGTTCCGGTGTATTGAAATCTGGTTCACCGAGTGTTAAACGAACGATGCCGGGGATCGACGCGATCTCGGCGTTGAAGGCTAAAATATCAGACGGCTGAATCGCCGCGATTTCATGATTCATTTGTTGGACGAGTGTTTCTGCATTAATTGACATAGGGGTTCCTCCCGAATTTTAGTTAAGTTTAGTTGGTGGAAGCGGCTTGGATCAGAGCGAAAAAAGCGCACCCTCTGAAAATTCAAAGGGTGCGCGACAACGCAAATACAGAATTATTAGCCACCCTTGGAATTTTCAAACATCCATGGGCGCCGTTAAATCACAAAATGCTTTTGGCAACCGCATCGATGCAAACATCGGATTCGTGTTTGCACCTAAGCAGCGGGCACAAACACTAGCGAAAATACCAAAAGTAAAAGCTAGTTCTAGATTTTAATGAATTTAACGGTAATGACATATCATTAGCTCCTCATCAATTGTTAATCTAACTATAATGGTTGTTGTCAGCACTGTCAAGGGTCAATTTGGTATACTGAGAGTAAATCCACTTTGGAAGGACCGATTATTATGACTTACCAGGCACTGATGTTTGATATTGACGGGACGTTAACGAATAGTCAACCAGCCTATACGACGGTGATGCGGGAAGTTTTGGCAACCTATGGCAAACCGTTCAGCGATGCGCAGGCCCAAAAGACTTTTCCGATGGCCGCTGAACAAGCGATGGCTGAGCTCGGTATTGCTGCCAGTGAATTCGACCATTTTCAGGCACAGTATGAAGATGTGATGGCGAGTCATTACGATGAAATCGACCTTTATCCAGGCATCACGACCTTATTCGAACGACTGCCTGCGGACTTGCGCCTCGGTATCGTGACCTCACAACGTCGCAATGAACTTGAAAGCGGCATGCGCAATTATCCGTTCATGATGCGGATGACCGTGACTATCAGTGCCGACGATACTGAACGGCGTAAACCTGACCCACAGCCATTGTTGACGGCGCTCGGCATGGTCAACGTTGCGCCAGAAAACGCCCTCTTCATCGGCGATTCGCTGAGTGACGAACAAACGGCCCACGCTGCCAACGTCGACTTTGGTTTAGCTTCCTGGGGGATGGACCCGAATGCGGAACACGTGCATGTGGCGCACCGATTTGAACAACCATTGGATATTTTGGAACTCTTTAAGTAATCGACGGTCAGTTAAAAATTCGTTATCCTGCTTAACTAAGACGAAACCGGTAGTTATCTGAATTCAGATAGCTACCGGTTTTTGCGCGCTTTTGAATACTTGTGATTTACTGCTTACATTGAAACGTGCTAAATGCCACAGTCAGTTCCGCTTAACCCTGTTCCGCTAATCATCCACAACCCGATGACCAAACCGCGTTCTACCTAGATGGCCGAAACGTGGTTCTAAAGGCAGTTTGAGCCGCTTAACACTAAAAGGACCATCATCCAAGTTCAGGATGATAGCCCTTTTACCTACCGCTCTCTATCTTTACAGTCGAAACGTGCTAAAAGCCACAGCCAGCTCTGCTTAACCCTGTTCCGCTAATCATCCCAAAACCGGATGACCAAACCGCGTTCTACCTAGATGGCCGAAACGTGGTTCTAAAGGCAGTTTGGGCCGTTTAACACTAAAAGGGCCATCATCCAAGCCCGGGATGATAACCCTTTTACCTACCGCTCTCTATCTTTACAGTCGAAACGTGCTAAAAGCCACAGTCAGTTCCGCTTAACCCTGTTCCGCTAATCATCCAAAAACCGGATGACCAGCCGCTCTACCTAGATGGCCGAAACGTGGTTCTAAAGGCAGTTTGTTCCGCTTAACAATAAAAGGGCCATCATCCAAGCCCAGGATGATAGCCCTTTTACCGTTAATGCTCACAAACTAACCGCCTTTAGAACCACTCTTATTCTTGCCTATCCTCATACGCCACCTGCGCCGTGACCTGGTAATCACCTGGCTGCTCGATGGCTGAGGTCCGACCTGCGATTTTGCTCATGCCGCCCGTGATCACTGTTGAAGCGAGATACAGCTTGTAGTCCTCATGGGCATCGTGGACATCCGTCAAGCCGACTTTCGTAATATGCCCGACTGGTGACTGGTCCATCTGGTTGATACCCGCATAGATGACCAAACGATGGTTTTCCAATTTCAGTTGTGAAAATGGGATCTGAATCCCCTGCCCAATCGCATATACCGGTTCGCCGGTTGCTTGGGCCTGCTGGATGACCGCATCATCACTCATGCCACCGTAATCCAACCGCACGATATTAGCCGCTTGCAACTGATCGACGATTTGATGCACATTTTCCTGTTCGATATGCGACGTTTTGACCGTGGCCGGCAATAATTCCTGACCATCAAAAATCCCATTGGCCGGAATGTAGGGTTGTTGCTGGTTATTTTGCGCTTGCTGTTCAGCAGCCAACGCTTCCTTAGTTTTACCGCCTAACAATTTTTCAATTTTCGGTGATAAATCATACTTGGCTGTCTTATTAGTAAAGTAATAAATCACGTTTAACGTAATAAAGTAAATCAACGCCAAGAAGACTAACATGTAGAGGATACCGCGTAACCACGCACCGTTTTGCATCAAGCGGATGGCGACGTAGCCCAAATACAGGTTACCAGCGATACCAATGCCAATATAAATTTGATTTTTAATCTTAACATTGACGTTGACGTACCCCAACGCATGATTAATCATATCTAAAATACTAAACATTCACTATTCGCTCCCGTCGTCAGTAGTCGTCGTCGCTGACTGTGTGGTCGTCGAGCTGGACGTCGTCGTTGCACTTGATGAGGTCGTCGATGAACTATCATCATCGTCATCATCCGTCGTCGTGGCGGCACTGCTGCTACTGCTTGAAGCATCGTCGTCATCCGTCGTACTAGAACTTGTATCCGTCGTCGAACTCGACGTACTGCTGGTCTTGTCCGCGCTACTACTGCTACTTGAGTTGTTATCTTCATCATCCGTGGATGAATCCGAACTCGATTTGTCTTTGGATTTACTTTCATCGGAGCTATCATCAGCGGCCTTCTTCGCACTGCTTGAAGTCGCTGACGAGCTTTTGACGACACTGCTGCTGGCCTTGGCACCATTCACAGTATGGGTGGTTTTATTAACGACCACGTTGGTTGCGCCGAGCGCTAAAACGATCGACACGATTGCAAATGGTGAAATAAATGGTGGTGTTCGATAAGCCATCGCTGTCATTCCCTTCTGAGGCTTTCCTGTTATTCTTTCTAATCTATAATTAAACCATGCTCACGGGTAGAATGCACTAATTCCAACCCAAATTAATAAACTCTTTACCGCCAGCCGCCATAAAAAAAGCCGACCTTTCGTCAGCTATTCAACGCTTGTTTTTTCGTACAGTCCGCACACAACCCATAAATCTCGATTCGATGCCCGGTAATCGTGCAACCAGGCAGTTGCGCTTCGTATTCATCCAGCGGACAAGCCTCGAGTTCCGTGACCTTGCCACAATTCGAGCACACAAAATGATGATGGTGCTGGTGCTTGAAGTCACATTGATATTTCACGAGCGTCTGATTCGCCTGGGCTTTCAATTCGAGTAGGCCCAACGTTTCAAATTCCTTAATATTTCGATAAATAGTATTGTGGCTCATCCCTGAAAATAGCGTGCGCATATGCTCATCAACTTCCGAGATGGCGACGTAATGGTCCTGATAGGTGACCAGATAATCTAAAAGTGCTTGCCGCTGCTTGGTAATCTTGAGTTGATTACGGCGTAAAATCGCGACGGCTTGTTCAATTGGTGTTTCCATTGCTTGTTGCCTCCTACCGACCAGGACTCGACTAAATCATAATCATTACTATTTAGTTTAGCATAGTCACCCATAAAAGTGAATCTTGTTGCCCGGTGAATCCAACGAGCTAGTCCTTAGAAACGGCATTCGGCGCACCATACTCTGCCACTAGTTGGTCCAGTTGACGTTGTGTGGCCTGCCACTCATCATTGACCATCACGTGTGCGTGCCCGACTAACCCGGCTGGCAACGCTTGGTCCCGTAAATATTCCTCACTGGCGACCCGTTTTTGGATCCGGCTTGGTTGGTCACCACGCTTAGTCAACCGCTCAATCAGTGCTTCTTGGTCCGCAACTTCCAGGTAAATCACGACGGCTTGCTCACCTAACTCACGGGCATAAGTAATCGCGCCCGCGGTATCCAAGACGATACTAATTAATGGCGAGCGTTCCCAGGCGGCCGCTAAGCCTTCCCGTGAAGACCCGTATTGATTGCCACTGTATGTGACGTGTTCGAGGTAATGTTTGGTTGCAAAACTAGCCGGCGTTTCAAAGTAATAATCACGGCCACTCACTTCGCCTTCTCGCGGTGCCCGGGTGGTATGAGTGATAACTTGCGGAATCTGATACTGCGACCACAAGTAATGGCTGACCGTTGTCTTGCCACTCCCAGTCGGGCCAGTAATCACAAAGATGCGTTGCTTTGTCAAAGTAAATTAACCTCCATTTTTAGTCCATGTAAAGCTTTTCATTTGCGTTAGCTCGGTAAACCGAGTATAGTAACGAGATTGTAAGGTTCAAATAGATGATTCACGCATCTCGTAGCAAACCAACAATTTTCAGAAGGGAGTTTTGTCATATGCAATTTCAAAAAACGAATAGCTGGTTCAGCATTGTTTTAGATACGCAACGCCAAATGTTTGTTGCAACTGACAAACTTCATCCAGAATTGTTCGCTGAAGGCGTAACAATCGAAGATGCAGTTGCAAACTTAAAAACTCAGGCCTAAGCCACATCTAAAAAAAGTTGTTTAAAAATTACTGGTACCGTTTATGCGACGGCACCAGTAATTTTTTTACGCTCGTTCAGGCTTACAGGTGTTGTTCAATGTACGCATTCGCCTGGTCCAGCATTTTTTTCAAGTTATCGTAAGTCAGTCGTTCGCGGGCTGCGGCATAGTCAAACCAGCCAATCGCACTGATCTCAGCTTTTTGCCGCGTCACCACCACGCCACTCGGCACTTCACTGACAAATAGGGTCACTTGCTTCAAATTGCCGTTTGGTAAATCGTACTCCGTGTACGCTTTAAAATTCGTGTCCAATGTCGCGTCGATCTGCGTCTCCTCACGAATTTCGCGTTTGGCTGTTTCCGCTAAAGTCTCGTTGCCTTCAACGTGCCCCTTAGGGAAACCCCAGAAATCACTTGTTGCGCTCTGCAATAATAAATAAGCGGGATGACCGTCTTTTTGCTGATAGACGACCGCGCCACTTGCTACTTCTGTACTCATGAAGTCGCACCTTCCTAATTATGAATTACGTCTTAGTATAACATGTTCCAGGCTCAATGAACGCTCAAAATTGCACGAAGCAGTTGGCCCAAGGCAATCCCTTGACGCTCATCTGTTCGTTGCTGCGCAATCGTTTCGGCGACTGCAAGATGCAACCACTGATTGGCCCGCTTCAAGGCAGCCGCTAAGTCGACGCCCTGCCCTAACAGTCCCGCAATCACCGCTGCGAGCGTGTCGCCGGTGCCATTATAGTGACCGGGTAACCGTGGCTGACCATAGAATTGAACCGCGCCGTGATCATCTAGCCACGCACAGCCGATCTCTTTACCCCGCTGGACATCCGTAATAACCGCATGTGCCCCGGGCTTTAGTTGCTGTTGTAGCGCTGGCAAGATGGCCGTTAAATCGGGATTTTCTTGATACGGCATCCCCGTCAACAACGCCGCTTCAGTCGTATTTGGTAAAATGACATCCGCGTGTTTGATCAAATCGCGCATCGCGTCGACATACTGCTGATCAAAGCCCTGATACAGTTTGCCTAAGTCGCCTAAAACTGGGTCGACCACTAATAAGTCTAACGGTTGTTGGGCCAAATACTGCGTCACTAATTGACACAGCGGTACCGAGCCTAGATAGCCAATCAACGCCTGGTCAATCTTCAGTTCAGCCTGCGTCCAATGTTGAAAAACCCGTGGCAACCAATCCGCTAAGTCGACCACGGCTGGTGTCCCGTAACCACTTGTATGCGTTGATAATAAACTAGTCGGTAATGCCGCGACCTCGTATTGCATCGCCGTTAACACCGGTAAAGCCGCACTCAGCGAGATTCCCCCAACTGCTGATAAATCCTCGACAACTAACATCGTTGACACGGACGTCGCCTCCTTCTAATAAGTTGTTTAGTGCTTATTCTATCAGAACTCAACCACCCTGTAACCCGCCTGCACCGAATTGATTGGATTTCAAAGCAATCATGGGGTGAAACGCTCATCTGAAAAGCGTCACTACTATAAAATAGCTAAGTTCAAAAACAACCAGCTGAGAACCGCTGGAAACAGAACGAATTAGCTGGATTCCTGTTCGTCAGCCGATGCGCGCCCTAGTCCGACTTCCGGGGCCGGCTGACAACGCTGGAACAGGGCGGACATCGATTTGAACTCACGCAGAAACCCACTGCGCAATTTCAAATACGAGTCTTCTTCTAGCCCGGGAAGACCACCCGGACAAGAAGAATTTCGCCCTTGAGCATTGTCCGGCGGGCCGGACAGTCGGGAACCCACTCGAATGGCGGATGAACGGCCACCTAACCAGGTACAATTGACCACTGAATATTAGGTGGCTGGTCATTCAAGCAAACTTTTGAGTCTATATTGATGATGCTTATTTACCGGTAAAGTCGTTTGAAGATTACTGCTTAACCTACATTTACGATGAAACGATAAAATAGCCATTTGTGGCGAATCTAGAGCTTTATCAGCTATGTCGACGAGAGAAAGTTCTGTCAATGTTCAGTGATGCGGACTAAAAATACGGATAGGCAATTTCGATGTTACTGAAAACTAGTCTGACCGTTAAATATCAAAATGACTGTCTACTATGAACTAACGAACAGTTCATCGAGAGTTGGGTCCGCAAATTTCCGCCTTTCGAATATTATCCCAGCTGGAAGGTATTTTGGGCAAGGCTAAATGCTTCTCAGCCTGTGAGGTTCAGATGGATTGGGACTGAGGATTAGCCTAGCTAGAGCGTTAACGGTGCACTTCCGCTTGGCGTTTTGGCGTAGCTAACCGGAAGTCCCAGTCTGACCCGAGCACGTTTCATCCATATTGCAACCAACGTGAAAGACCAGTATTTAAGACGTGGTTTGGCGGCTTCAATCTATGCCCATTACGTTTCTAACCATTGTCCAGAATGCCTGGGTGCCGGCGTAGGACGATCCTATCCATCGATTTTACACAGAATTCGCTGTATTTTCCAGCGGTTCTAAGCTGGCTGCTTTTAACAAATCACGCATTTGACCAAACACGAAAAAGAGGCCCTTCCTCCGCGCCCCTCATTAGTCGGATGTTCTCCAGAACTGTACAAGTTAGTTATTTACTCCTGATGTAACAAATATTGTTGCTCAATCGCGCGCCGGGCTTGCACGGCATCCTCAAAATGGTCAAAGTGCTTGTTGAGGACATAGTGGCCCTTAAAGTAAAAGTGTGCGACCCACGAATGCGACTGCTTGTCGTAGCTCACGCCAACCACGCCACTCGTGTTGCGCTTGGACTTCTTGAGTGAGCTCACATCCGTGTGATGGTCATGAATCTTCAAATTCCGTGGATCACCCATCCGTGACACGACTTCCGGATTATTGAAGATATTGCGCCGACTCTGTTCAGCTGCCAAGCAGCCACAACTCCGCGTCTTGCCGTGGCGCAAAACGTAAGAATCTACGACACAAGTGCGCCCGCACGAACACTGACAAAACCATAGGGCATTGCCATTTTTCGCCCGTCCTGCCCGATACATCGCTGTTAACCGCCCAAAGTGTTGCCCGGTAATATCGATTGCCGCTGCCATTTTAATCCCACCATTCTTGAAATAAACGCTATTGATAACAATATTATAAGCTTTAGCGTATCGATTTAACAGTTTAACGTATTAACTTCGCTTAGATTTTGATAATCACTGGTCTTAACTGTATTTAGACAGTGTTTATCAACTAGCAACTATCCGTCATCAGCTAATTTTTGCCGTCATAACTTGGCGGTTCAGCAAAACCAGCGGAACCTTCCTTAATTATTAAGAATAAAAAGTGTTAGTTCTAATTGACTTTTAATAATCAACCACGGTATCATATGAGCATGGTAAATTGTCGATAATGACAATCAACTGTTACAAATAACCAAAAAGGTGGTCCATGTTATGGGGATTTTCCAGCGCATCTTCCAAAAAGAAGATTTAGAGCGCTATTTACAAAAAGACAGTCATTTTGAACGCACCCTCTCAGCAGTCGACTTGATTGCGCTGGGTATCGGTGCCGTTATCGGGACTGGTATCTTTATTCTACCCGGGACAGTCGCCGCAACTAAGGCCGGCCCCGGCATCATTTTATCCTTCGTCCTAGCCGCCATCGTCTGTGCGGTGGCCGCAATGTGCTACGCTGAATTCGCTTCGGTGCTGCCGATTGCCGGTTCGGCTTACTCATACGGCAACATCGTCTACGGCGAAATGATTGGTTGGATCATCGGCTGGGCCCTCGTCCTAGAATACGTGCTCGCCGTCGCCACGGTGGCAGTCGGTTGGGCAGCATATTTCAATTCGTTCATTGCTGGCTTCGGACTCAAGTTGCCGAAAGCCATTACTGGTTCGTTTGACCCGGCTCACGGCACTTACATTAACGTCGTCGCAATTTTAATTGTTTGTTTGATTGCTTGGATCATTGACACCGGCTTAAAGACTTCGATTCGTTTGAACAATATTATCGTGGTCGTCAAACTCGCCATTATCGTGTTATTCCTATTGGTCGGTTCATTCTACGTCAAACCAAGCAACTGGACGCCATTTGCACCATTTGGCGGCATGGGAATTCTAAAAGGAGCGGCGGTCGTCTTCTTCGCCTACCTGGGCTTTGACGCCGTCTCGTCATCCGCCGCCGAGGTCAAAAATGCCAAACGCAATATGCCGATTGGGATTATTGGGACGTTGGTGATCTGTACGATTTTCTACATCTTAGTTTCAGGCGTGTTGACTGGGATGGTTTCGTACAAACAACTCAATGTGGACGATGCCGTTGCCTTCGCATTGCAACTCGTTCATCAGAACTTTGTTGCCGGCATCATCTCGATTGGGGCCCTCGCCGGGATGTTCACTATGATGATCACGATGATTTACAGTAGTTCACGACTACTCTATTCCATCGGCCGGGACGGCTTATTACCCCAGTTTTTAGGTAAAATTGACAAACATCACGCGCCTAAAAACGCCATGTTGACTGTGACGATCGTCATTTCGATTCTCGGTGGTTTGATTCCACTCGACCAACTCGCTAACCTGGTTAACATCGGGACACTGATTGCATTTGCGTTCGTTTCATTCGGTATCTTGTTACTACGGCGCAATCCCAAGCTTAACCAGATCAAAGGATTCCGGGTGCCATTTTATCCGGTCTTACCAATTATCTCGGGGTTACTGTGCCTCTTCATGATGACCCAACTTTCAACCGAAACTTGGCTCGCATCACTAGCCTGGTTCGTGCTCGGTCTACTCATCTACTTCGGTTACGGTATCCGTCATAGTCGTATGAATAAGGCGGACGACGAAGCTTAGGGCACTGTGAATGCTAGGCTTGGCCTGCTGGAAACAGTACCCGTTCATGTCAAACTGGTAATGATTGATGCGTGCGTTTAAATATTTCCAACGTTATCAGTTCACCTCAGAGGCTAGAACAAGCGCACCAACAGACACATTGATACTGACAAGATAAAACCGCTCGTTTCAAGTCATCCCGGACTTTGAAACGAGCGGTTTTGCGTCTTAAGGTAATTTCAGCGCATCAATGACAACGGTTGCATTTTAAGGTATGATAGCGTTAATGATAAAGGAGCGTGATTCGATGTTGACACCTAAACTTATTCACGAGAATCTCCACGAACACCATACCCAGGTCCTACAGCTATTTAAACAGAATCCCTGGTTGATTCCAGTTACGACGGCTTTGCACATTGTCCCAGTTGCGATTGGCGTCCACGGCTTCTGGAAGTCACGGGCACTAAGCAAGCAGCTCAAAATCGAGCGTGAAAAGACCAAGCAGCTCGCCTTACAACAAGTTGACAAGGTTCAAACGACGATGGCGGACCACCATTGCCAAATGCCAGCCTTACACCACTTGATGATGAAGTTGCATTCACAGCACTAAGCTGAACATGGCTTGCACTGCGACCAATTCGGGTTGCGGCACAAGCCATGTTTTGTTTGATTGCTATTTTATTGTGACGATTGTATGATTTTGACTAAGTACGTTGCTTTTACTAAGGTGTTGGTTGGACTGAATGTTGCTATTACTAATGTGCAGTTCTGACTAATAGATCGCTTTAACTCACGTCCTGCGCTTACTCGGCCAAATGGATGGTCACGTTAGCGGATGCCCCCACTAGTTTGGCGACTGGGCAACGGGTCTCCGCGATTTCGATCCAATGGTTGGCGGTCGCCGCATCCACCTCTGGAATCGTCACCGCTGCGTCCAAGAAGAATTGGTAGCCAAAACGGTCACGGGACATTTTGATCGTCGTTACGACTTTACTCTGGTGCGCTTGTCCGTGTTCTTTTTCGATGGCCTCTAAGGTCGCATTCAGACAAGTGCTCAACGCTAAACCAATCAGTTGTTCCGGATTAGTGCCGGCGACCGGTTTGAGTGGACTCGAAACTGATACTTGTAACCCGTCTGGCACATAGGCTTGCCCTTGGATGCCGTCTTCGTTCACTGCCTGGGTTTGATATAGAATTGGAAACTCTGCCATGTTGATTCCTCCATTAGATAATTCACTTTGCATTCAACCTACCACAACCTGACAAACTTGTCAGTAAGAAACCTTGGTTCTGACATAATTAGCGGTATAATATTGCTAATAATACTTAATGAGGAATTTACTTATGAAAAATAATCAATTTGCAATTGTGCCCACCGATTCGGAAGCAGCAATTGCCGAACTCCAAAAAATACACTTTATTACGCCTGAAATGACGGCGCTCACAACTGTGCCTGCCGTTTATCAAGCCTTGTTGGCGAAGAGCTTACCAGAAGTTCACACGGCTAGTGGCCTCAAACATAAATTCAACAATATCATGGCCACCAGTCAGCAGACCCTGACAGAATGGTTAGCTGACGCGACCATCGTCAATAATCAAGTTTTTTATAACGTCGGCCTGCAATTGCTCGGTTTTTTGCCGGGCCAAGACTTTGACTTAGCTGACCCATTGCTGGCAATGCGTGACATTCATTTACCAATGGTTGGTGACACCGCTTTTGACCGTGAATCACTTTATTACGCCTGGTATTTATTACTCAATACACGTGGCAACCATGGCCAAACATTAATTGAATCTTTAACGACCCGCGGTTATTTTGTCCCGTTCTATCAATTACCGAACGAACAAAAGCCCTTGTTTTTCAATGGTAAAGCCCAAGCCGTCTTTGATACCAATACCTTGATTCGTGAAGTGGTCTACGTTGAAGCACCACTCGATACGGACCACGACGGCCAGCGTGATTTACTCAAAGTCGAGATCTTACGCCCGGCCGAAACCGCCACTGGTCTAAAAGTGCCGGTACTTTACACGGCTAGTCCTTACAACCAAGGGATCAACGACCACGCTGGCGAAGCTCAAATGCACAACGTCGACGTGCCGTTAACCGCTAAGGAACCGGATGACAATACGTATGCCGACGTTGAATACCAACCTGAACAAACATCACTACCCGCACCACGGACGCCTGAAAGTACGACCACGACCGCTGAAGAGACCTTTAGTCGTGAGAAGTCCTACACCCTCAACGACTACTTCTTAGCCCGCGGATTTGCCGTCGTGTATGCGGCTGGAATCGGCTCAATTGATTCCGACGGCTTGGCCCCGACTGGTGACGTGGATGAAACCACCTCGACCGTGGCGATTATCGAATGGTTGACTGGCAAACGTCAAGCATTCACCAATCGCGATGGTGACGTGGCGATTACCGCTTGGTGGTGCAATGGCAACGTGGCGATGACTGGCCGTTCATACCTCGGCACGCTCGCCACTGCGGCTGCCACTACCGGTGTTGATGGCCTTAAGACGATTATTTCAGAAGCCGCCATTTCCAGCTGGTACGACTACTACCGCGATAACGGGCTCGTCGTTGCCCCCGATACTTTCCAAGGTGAAGATACCGATGTGTTAGCCGCCGAAGTCTTTTCTCGGAGCTTAAAAGCCGGTGACGCGCATCAAATCCAGGCCAAGTTTGACCAAAAACTTGCCGAACTGACTCGTGACCAGGACCGCGCGACTGGAAGCTACAACCGCTTCTGGGACGAACGGAACTATCTCAAAAATGTCGGCAATATCAAGGCAGACATCGTGATGGTCCACGGACTGAACGACTGGAACGTCAAACCGCGTAACGTGGCGAACCTCTGGGATAAACTCCAGCAGGTCCCCGTCACTAAAAAATTAATTCTACATCAGGGCCAACATATTTATATCAATAATTTACAGTCACTTGATTTCACCGATATGATGAATTTATGGTTGAGTCATAAATTATATGATTTGGATAACCACGCCGATGCACTCCTGCCAAACGTCCTCGTTCAGGACAACACGGCCGCGCAGACTTGGCATGGCTACGATAACTGGTGGCAAGATACGACCGACGCACTTGACTTTAAGGTGCAATATAAGGAGCTGGTGCCCGCTGACCACACCGTCGACCAACGGGCTGCCCACTTTACAGATAAGTTGCCGGACAAGCTCTTTGACCACTACAAACATCATCTGGATGCTTGGCAACGTGACTTGTTGCAAGAAGATAAGTTGAATCCGCTCTATGACCACCGGTTGCTCTTCAAATCTTGGCAAGCCGAGGATGACCAGTTGCTAGTTGGCGTGCCACACATCGAAGGGTCCGTCGCTGTTAATCAAAACTTCGGGATGCTGAGCTTTATGCTGATCGACTTTGGCGCAGCACGGCGCTTGACCGTCAGCCCGCAAGTCTTGGAAGCGAAAGCACTGGACTTAGGCTACCACTGGCGCGAAGACGATTTGAAAGACTTCAAGCTAGCTGGCGAGACGCCTTTCAAGATGATTACGAAGGGTCACCTCAATCTACAAAACCGCCATCAACCATGGCATGCCGAGGCCATCCAACCCAACGTCTTCTATGATTTTGCGGTCGACCTTCAACCCCTGTTCCACCACCTACTCAAGGGGCACCAACTGGGGCTGGTCATTTACGCGACCGACATGAAGATGACGATTCGTGGCAACCAGGATCTCCAGTACTCACTGAATTTAAATGATATTCGTTTACATGTGCCACTTAAGAAAAGCCACTAATTGAAAAACGTTCCCTCCAGACTACCGTGCGTGTTCTGAAGGGGACGTTTTTTCATGGTGCAAATTCATTTTTACTCGGTATCATTAGCAAACAGGTTCGGGGCCCACGACCACGGCCAGGTCCATTAGTGCCCCGAAAATTACAAGAAATCCAGCCCCCATCATGGTAGGCTGGATTTCTCAAACTAGTTATTATTAACTTCCGCAATCCGATTAGCAATCAAGTTCGTAAGCTGAACGTTACCAGTGTTATTCGGGTGAACGTTGTCAGCGGCAAACCAATCGCTGTGATTCAAAGCCCGCGCATGCCAATCAATGACGTGAACGTTTGGATGCTTCTTGGCCGTCTTTTCGATTTGTGCGTTAACCGCATTCTGCCAGCTTTGCGTTGGTACGTGCGCGGTGACCCAGAAGATCTGCCGGTCCTTACCAATCAGCTTAACGACCTGTTCGGCTTGATCGTTAGTAACCGTCCCATTCGTCCCGATGTTCAGCAAGACGTTGTGGGCAAGTTGACCTTGCGACTTCAATGAATTGACGATGCTAGGAACTTCCGTGACCTGGCGTCCGACCCGACCTTGAACAACGGTCCCAGGAATCACGTCCTGTAAGTCAGAGGAAACATCCAGGAGCACTGAATCCCCAATCGCTGTCAAATCAGTATCCGCCATTGCTAAAACGACTTGTGGCTTCAAACTGTATTCTTTTTCAACTTGCTTCTGCTTCGACGATAACTTGGCTTCAGCCTGCTTGGTTTCCATCTTCTCGGTAGCAACCTTCTTATGTGAAGCGGCCGCAGCCTGAGCTGCCTTTTGCCGTTTCAAAGCCGCTGCGTTCTTCTTATCCGCAGCCTTAGAATTAGCAGCAATCGTCTTCTGCAACTCAGTCTTCTTGTTAGCTTCAGCCTTGCTTGGTTGTTGGACGAAGCCGACTGCAGTAATCACGAACAAGGCGGTCGTCACAACTGTGATGGCGGTCGTCACGCGGTTGAACTTTGGCTTCCGGATAAAGTCGCGAAGATCAACTAACAAGCGACTGTAATCGTAGTGACGCATTGGGTTTTCGATAAAGCGATAACTCAATTCTGTCACGATCAAAATCAAGGCGACTTCAATCAAACTATTCAGCAACAAGTGATCGCCGATGTTTTTGACCTTGGATTCGTAAAAAATCATCACTGGGAATTGATACAAGTAAATCCCATAACTCCGTTGACCAACGTATTTAAATAGCGGATTGGTCAGCACGCGGTTCAAGTGACTGGCTGGATGCGCAACCGTCGCTACCAAAATCGTCGATAGAATCGTGAAAATCAACATCCCGCCGCGATACGTAAAGTCAGATTGACCAGACATCTGGAAAAACATCCAAATAATTGCAATTAACGAAGCCCCACCGACGATGTCTAAGGTCACCCGATTGATGTTCGCAATGTCAGCTGACAACTCACGTGAAGGCCAGATAAAGGCTAATCCGGAACCTAATAGGATGGCGAACATCCGCGTATCAGTACCGTAGTAAACCCGGTTCGTGTTCGCTGGGTCATATAACAGCGCCATCGTAATGGCTGAAATACCAGCTGCAATCATCATGAACCAAAAGACCCGGGAGCGTTTCTTGAAAATCACCATTAATACACCAATAATTAATGGCCAGAATAAATAATATTGTCCTTCGATCGATAGTGACCACAGGTGGGTAAATGGTGATTCACCATTAAACCGATCAAAGTAACTTTGTCCGTGATTGATTTCAAACCAATTGTAGACGTAGACCAAGTTCGTCAGGACCGTCGCCCGAATATTCGTCAGTAACGACCGCTGAAACAAGGTAATATACGCCGTGGTCCCCAACAACATCGTGACAAACGCCGGATATAGCCGCCGCATCCGGTGACCTAAAAAGCGCCAGATTCGAACATGGCCACGACTTAAAATATCTTGTAATAAAATATCAGTGATCAAGTAACCAGAAACAACGAAGAAGATGGGCACCCCTAAGTAGCCACCTTGCAACGATGCTGGCATTAAATGGTAAATAATCACCCCTAGCACTGCCAGTGTCCGAATGCCATCAAAACCCGTTATGTAGCGCCGTGGATTCATCCGGTGTCGGTTCATCCGACTCATTGTTCGGCTCATATTTACGCTCCGCAAATTTTCGTTCATATTTCGATTACCCCTTGAATTGTTTCTCAATGATTAACTTACCCAACTAGCGTCCCGGTACCTTTACTATAATATGTAAACGCCCGCAATGACCAGCATTAATTAAAATTCATTAATTATTTTTATTAACCACTTTATTTATTATGCTGGTTAAATGTATATAATCCCCAACTTAATCACACTATAACTAAAATCGACGTCAGTCCTTTACTTCATCCTTTGTCATTCCCATACTATCAACAATTTAAGGTTGGTACGTCTGACTGAGTACTGAATTTAACGGTAGTTAACCGTCTTGTCATAATCAGTCACTAACTACTACTATACAACAGTATGAAGCCGTAAAACATTGAATACAAAAATATTTTTACATATTATCCGCATTCGTTTGATCAATTTATTAATTAGTTTTACAAACCCGCTAACCGCGATAACCACCAGTCTGCAGGTTGACCTTGGTAATCTCGCCGGAAGTAAAGTGGCGGACCTGACCGCTAGTTAATTGCACCACTAGCGCCCCGCGGTCATCGATGTCGAGCACACGGCCCTGGTACGTTTGTTGCCCACTGGCTAACGCCACCGATTGACCAATCACCATCGACAGTCGGCGGTATTCAGCCATGAAATCACCACGCTGATACGTCGGATAACTGGTAAAGAAACGATGTAGTAACACTTGAATGACCTGATTACGAGTGACATCCGTAGTGCCCGTGGTCACCGCCCCCGCCTTCGTCACTAGCTCATCCGGAAAAGCCGCAGTGGTTAGATTGATACCGATACCGATGACTACTGCAGCCATTTGCCCGGTTTCTAGATCAGTCGTGCCCTCCGACAAAATACCGACAACTTTGTGTTGATTGACCAGCACATCATTGACCCACTTCAACGCAACCGGTACCTTGAACAATTGTTGCAAGGTCTGTGCGACCACGACAGCGGTGCTCGTCGTCAACAGCCCCGCATCAAAGGACGCTTGGTCGTTGATTGGCAAGCCGATACTCAGATAAATGCCGGTCTGACCCGGTGAATAAAATGACCGTCCAGACCGTCCGTACCCCGCCGTCTGCGTATCCGCAATGACGACGGTCGGAACAGTCACGACGCCTTGACTAATCAACCGTTTGACGTCTCGATTGGTCGAATCAACCGTCGAACGAACGATCAACTTAAATGGTGGCAGGTCGCGCAGGCCCTGTTCGATGACGGGCGCACTCAACTGATTAGACATTAGATACCGATAACCACGGTAATGCCGGCTTTCAATCTGATGTCCACTGAGCTGCAGTCGCTGAATACATTTCCAGACTGCAGGTCGACTGATGGCGAGTTGCTGCGCGAGCCATTCACCGGAGCAATAGTCCGGGGCGGCTTGAATCAACAAGCGTAAAATGGTCTCTTGATTTGACATGTTGATCGCACTCATTTCTAATTAGTTAACCCATTATTTCATATCGGTTAACCAACTGCAATTGGTTCCTAAAAATGTAATATTACATTTTCCTACAATCATCAGTTTCCTTATTATCGCTGAAAATGTAACCGCTTGTCAAATCAATTGTACACAATTTTTGTGGCGATTGCCGTGCAGTTACGGATTGTCGCGGGTATAAAAAATTTAATCCGCAACTTGCACTAGCCCACCGATTCCGGTTCGTCTACTTGCGAACGATTCAGCACTGATGTCGACTTGAGGGCCACGTCATCAATTCGACCTAAACGCTTTCTTTCGAACACTTGAGTTCAAAATTGAATCCGTTTTCTTCTATTATATAACCTGCATTATGCTGGTTATAACTCTAAGTAATATTTACCCCTACTAGCGTCCCCGTTTACCCAACAGCAAGTTATCAGAAATGATCACTGGTCAACATCGCCGACTCAGCGAGACTCCCGAATTAACACCAACGCACAATTGCACTTCATTACCAACACTGCAGCCGCTCCCACTTTCTACTGTCGGCTTAAATCCAACCGTCAACCGTTTTTGACCCTACTGACTTAACAGTGGTAAGATAACAATTAATATATAGGAAATTGGGTGATCATTTGAAGCAAGGAACAACAATCATCACGTTAGATAATGGCTACCATTTATGGACGAACACGCAGGGACAAGGCGATATTCAATTACTCTGCCTCCACGGTGGCCCTGGTGGCAATCACGAATACTGGGAAAACTTCGGTGAAGAGCTCTCAGACTTGGGCGTTCAAGTCTCGATGTACGACCAACTGGGCTCATGGTACTCCGACCAACCCGACTACTCCGATCCAGAAATCGCTAAGAAATACCTCACCTACGACTATTTCTTGGATGAAGTTGAAGAAGTCCGGCAAAAATTAGGTCTCGACAATTTCTACTTGATTGGGCAATCATGGGGTGGCGCACTCACGATGATGTACGCGTTGAAATATGGCCAACACTTAAAGGGTGCGATTATTTCAAGCATGGTCGACAACATCGAAGAATACGTCGTCAACGTCAACAAGTGTCGTGAAGAAGCCCTACCTGCTGATGCTGTCGCCTACATGAAGCAAAAAGAAGCGGAAGGCAACTGGGACGATCCACAATACCAGAAATACATCGACGTTTTGAACGCCGGCTACGTTGATCGTAAGCAACCCGCTTCCATTCGGCACTTAATCAATACGACCGCGACCCCGGTCTACAACGCCTTTCAAGGTGACAATGAATTCGTCATCACCGGTAAATTAAAGGAATGGGACATTCGCGACCAGATTCACAACATCAAGGTGCCAACGCTATTGACCTTTGGTGAACACGAAACGATGCCACTTGCTTCAGCACGGCGGATGGCCCGTGACATTCCAAATTCACGGCTCGTCACCACGCCAAATGGTGGTCACCACCACATGATCGACAACGCGCCAGTCTACTTTGACCATTTGAAGCAGTTCATCCGCGACGTTGAAGATGGTAGTTTTAATCAGAAATAATTAATTTTATCACCACGATAAAAAGCCACGAGCATTTAAAAATGTTCGTGGCTTTTGCCATCCTCGGCTTGTCCTCACGTTTACAGGTTATCGCCCTGCGCCCGTAGTAACGCGCCTAATGACGGTTGTTGCTCAATATCAATGTGGTTGGCCTTGGCGTATTCGTCGACCGCTTCTTGACCGTATAACTGTGGGTCCAGTGGCATATAAGCCGTGCCAATTGGGTCGTCGTTCTTGATAACGGCATTGACCACGATTGGTTTGCGATTGCCCTTAGCCTGCAGTTGTTTGATCTGGTCAAAGACGTCCTCGACTTCTTGGTTATTTTGAACGGTGAAGCCGATACCACCTAAGCCGTCCGCGACCTTGGCCCAATCCGCATCGGTCAAATCAACGCCATACAAATGCTGCTTCGTGTCGACTTGTTCCCGGTAGATGAAGCCAAACCGCTGATTACTGAAGATGACGTTGATGACCGGCAAACCGTAACGAGCTTCCGTAATAATATCTGGTGCGACCATTGCAAAACCACCGTCACCGGAGAAACTCCAAGCTTGGCTATCAGGCACACTCAACGCACCGGCCATCCCTGCTGGTAGGCCAAAGCCCATTGTGGCAAATAGGCCGGATAATGCGAACCGCTGCTCGTGGTCCATCGGTAAGCCCCGGACTGCCCATTCAGAGACGTTCCCGGTATCAACACCGTACGTATCCCGCGGACCGACCATCGTGGCGACCTTTTGCATGACTGCTTCAGGGGCCAGGCCATCGGATTCATCCGCAGCCCGTTGTTTGAGCCAGTCATCCCAGTTGCGCTTGTTTTGCCGGTTAGTCGTTAACCACGCCGTTTCGGGCAAGCTTTCGCCAGTGTCGATCATCGCTTGCAGATAAGCCTTCGCGTCACTGATGACCGCGTAGTCGATTGGGACCATCTTACCAATATCAAACGAATTATTATTGACCTGAATAATCTTGATACCCTTAGGCCAGAAGCTCGCAAATGGAAATTCTGAACCAAGGAATAAAATCAGGTCAGCGTGTTGTAACGCTTCAAAGCCGGATTTGGAGCCGAGCCGTCCGAACGTCCCAATCGCATTCGGATGATTCGTCGGGATAACCCCCGTTGCTGGGACCGTATTCATCACCGGCAGATTGAACTGTTCGCTAAACTTAACCAGTTCCGCTTTCGCGCCTAACAGTCCACGACCGGCGTAAACTAGCGGGTGTTTAGCCGCTTTCAAGAGCTTCATCGTTGCCGTAATGGCTTGCGGGTCGACTCGTTGTTCAAACGTATCAGAGACCGTATTTGGCGTTGAAACGGGTTCATAATCGATTTCTTCTGCTGAGAGATTTTCAGGAATAATAACCACAGCTGGCCCCTTTTGACGATAGGCTTCACGAATCGCCTGGTTGATGACGTATGGTAACTGAGCAGCCGTCGTGACCGTCCGATTGTATACTGCCACGTCACTAAACATCGGCGTTTCGTCCATTTCTTGGAAATAATTCGTATTCATGGTCGCCTGTGGGACCTGACCAACTAATGCCAGGACGGGCACGTGATCCATCTTGGCGTCATACAGACCGTTGAATAGATGCGTGGCACCAGGACCAGCTGAGCCAAACGAGACCCCGATTTTGCCAGTAAACTTCGCATCCGCAGACGCAGCTAATGCGCCAACCTCTTCATGCCGCACTTGAATATAGTCAATGTGTGCCTTTTCAAGGTACAGGCCTTCCACTGTATGGTTGATCGAACCGCCGGGAATCCCGTAGATATGGTCAACGTCCCATGCTTCTAGCACCTTTACTAGCGCCTGTCCTGCAATCATCTTTGTCATTTTATCCCATCCCTTCAACATTTAAGCCAACTGATTTCATTGGTTTAATTTTCTTAACAAACGTATTATAAATCGCTTCCAAGTGGGAACGCAATTAATATGCTTACTTTTTGTAAGTAAATTTTTAAAGCTTAAAAAACTGGTTGGCAGTTTTGTGTGCACGACCAGTTTCTATCTAGAATGAGTTATTGTTCAATAAAGTGATTACAACGCCTATAAGCGCAGGGCAGATTTACGAGTGCGCCCCCGCAGCCACTAATTTGAATCGGTTCATCGTCAGTCTCTGCCGCGGCCGTTTCGTCATCAGGAGGATCATCAAGTAGCTGTTCAGTAAAGTCTCTCTATCATAACAGCCGCCCCCGCGTCGGTCTAGAAAGACACGTTTAGAGGAGCGACTGCTGACAAGCAGCCAGAGCTGGTGTCGTCATAGCAGCGACTTGTTGGCGCCACTGTAAGCTCACCGTCAAGTCAGTCATGACCGCTGGTAATTGATACGGCGAAATGATCTGACCGTTTGGAGCGGTCGTTGAGACACGAATGACGACCTGTTGCTTGACGTTTTTAAATATCAATTCACGCGTCTGCGGGTTCAACGTCGCGGTCGTCTCGTAGTCATAGCCTAATAATTGATTGGCTTGTTCGAGTTGTCCCCGCGCAATCAAGCCCCGAATCCGAGTGGAACTGACTTTTAATCGTTGATTGGCTAAGCGGTCGACCGTGACCGTTTCAAAAGACCCCGCACCCAGTCGAGCCAGGTCCGTCATGCCATTCACACCGCCCTGACCAAACGTGTAATCGAAGCCTGCAACGACCACTTGAGCATTCAGCCCAACCAAATACTGATCGACAAAATCTGCCGGTGCTAATCCAGCAAACTGGCGATTGAAATCAGTCACGTATAACCGGTCGACTTTTAGCGCCGCCATGTGCTTGATTTTTTGGTCGAGCGTATTCAGATAGCGGAATGGTGACTGCGGCTGAAACAACTGTGAAGCGTGTCGGTTGAAGGTCATCACAGCTAGGGGCAAGTGCCGCTGAAGCGCAATTTTGCGCGCCGTTTGAATCACACGCTGATGTCCCTGATGCACACCGTCAAAAAATCCTAACGCTAAAACTAGTGGCGGTTGCGCGGTCAAGTGTTGTACTTGTTGCTGATCGAGCTTGATTACCTGCATGCGTGTGTTCCTCCTCAAGGATGGCTTCAGTGCGGTCTCATCCGTTCAACGGTGACCCGTTTGATGCTATGTACCAAAAGAGCCGCGAAAGTCGCGTGCTCCTTTGTTTGTTCAACAACCGAATTAGTTCGTTTGTGCTTGTTTCAAGAAATAGCTGAATGGCTTCAAGTCTTGAGCATCGTACTTCTTGACGAATTCAGCAATCTTATCCTTATCTTGCCATGAATCGTCCAAGTACATGTGTTCCGTCGTAAATGGCATTGCGTGTGTTAACTTAACGTCAATTACGACTGGCTTGTCGGTCTTCTTGGCATCTTCAAGGGCTTGCTTGAATTCAGCCTTAGTCCGAACCGTGTAACCCACGGCACCATAGCCTTCACCGACTTTTGCCCAGTCAGTATCTGGCAAATCAACACCAGATAGTGGTTGATGGCTGTCGTCAGTTTGTTCAGCTTCGATAAAGCCTAACGTTTCGTTACTGAAGACCACGTTGATAACGTGCAAATTGTACTTGACTTGGGCCAAGATTTCTTCTGATAACATCGCGAAAGCACCGTCACCACTCAAACTGTAGACATCACGGTCTGGATAGTTAACTTTGGCAGCTAAAGCAGCTGGTACCCCAAAGCCCATCGTTGCGTAGATCCCAGAAGTCGCCCACTTTTGGTCCCCATGCATCCGAATCAAACGTTCGAAGTTAATGTTGACGTTACCAACATCAACGGCCCAAACGGCTTTGTCGCTGGCTTCTTCATTTAAAACATCAAAAATTGGTTCTGCCCGGACTGGTGATTCGGTACTGTCCTTCAAACCGTCCAACCAGTTATCCCAGTTTTGCTTGTCAGCAACCGCTGCGTTGTAGAATGCGGAGGCTTCACGGGCTTCACCAGCGGCGTTGATGGCAGCTAATGACTTCTTAGCGTCCGCTTCGATGGCAACATCGGTGTGGTGACGCTTACCAAACTTTTCGCTATCGATATCGATTTGAATAACTTTAGCTTTCTTGTTAAACAGGAAGATACTGAATGGCACGTTGTTCCCAACCCAGAGAATCAAGTCGGTACTGAAACCAATTTCGGCCCCTGGCTTTGGTGCGACCCGACCAGTTGAACCTAAGTAAGCTGGATAGTCATCTTCAATAATGCCCTTAGCCAAAACGGAAGAAACGAGTGGCATCTTGAATTTTTCAGAAGCAGCCTTCAATTCTTCGGCCGCATCCTTGGCACCAATCCCAAAGTAAATCATTGGTGACTTGGCGTCCTTGATCAACTTAACTGCATCAGCCACTGATTCAGCCGTTGGTGCTGGGTAGTTGACCGTGTGCAAGTTAGCATTGGTTTCGAAGTTGTCTTCGATTTCAGCCCAACCTAAGTCCTTAGGAATTGTTAAAACAGCGACACCGTTGTGGGCGTATGCTTGACGAATCGCTTCATCAGTCAACATTGGTAAGCTTTCAGCCGTCATTGCCGTCCGGTTCCAAACCGCAACGTCGTCAAAGATTGGTTCTTCGTTCATTGCTTGGAAGAAGTCCATGTTCATCCGCTTAGTTGGGACTTGTGCTACGATGGCTAACATTGGAATGCCATCTTCCTTAGCATCGTACAACCCATTCAGTAAGTGGACAGCACCAGGGCCAGCGGATCCAAAGCAGACACCGATTTTACCTGTCAGTTTATAATCAGCGGAAGCGGCGATCGCACCAGCTTCTTCGTGACGTACTTGAATGTACTTCAACGTTTCACGTTGATTATAGATGGCATTCATCGTTGAATCGAATGAACCACCGGGCAAACCATAAATATGTTTAACGCCCCACTTCTGAATTACTTGTAATACGGCATCTGAACCACTAATTTTAGCCATTAGTAATGTCCTCCTCATGTATATATAAATTAATTATCAACTTAACGACTTTATTGTAATCACGAATTCCACAAATGTAAACGCTTTTATCAATAGATTTTATCTATCATTGTGAATTTTGCTAAACCTTCTATCGGTTTACAAGCGTTCACATCAAGGGTTCAGGCGTTTTTTTGAATTTTAGATAAATTCGCCCATTTTTTTGAATTTTTTTGATTCATCCGTTGAAATCTATCTATGATTCATGCTAGCGCCAATGATTTCGCTTACATTTATTTCAGTAACAATCCGTTTAAATTGCTATCGCTAATTCCTGATTGCATGACTGTAGTATAGTCGCCATTTGCGGCCGTTAACTTGACGACCATCAAGTTTTAGGCAAGTTTTACGCATTGTGCTAGGTAATTTGTCAGCCAGAATTGTCATGAATCATGGCTAAATCATGACAATTTGGCGTCCTGTTCGTCAGCCGATGCGCGCCTTAGTCCGACCTCCGGGGCTGGCTGACAACGCTGGAACAGGGCGGACATCGATTTGAACTCACGCAGAACCCCACTGCGCAATTTCAAATACGAGTCTTCTTCTAGCCCGGGAAGACCACCCGGACAAGAAGAACTTCGCCCTTGAGCATTGTCAGCCAGCCCCTCCAGTCGGGAACCCACTCGAATGGCAGATGAACGGCCACCTATCTGGGTACAATTGACCACTGAATATTAAGTAACTGGTCCTTCAGGCTGAGGCTTATTCAGTACGAATGGTGACTGATAGCAATTAATTACTGAGAAGATTATCTGAATATTATTCGCCCATCACAAGATTACAAATTTCAATGTTAACTAGTGTTGAAATTTGTAGATAAAATGACCTTCGTTTAGAATTCGAGACTTTGCTATCTCAGTTGACTAGAGGAAATTCTGATAATTTCAGTGAAACTGTGTGTCCGAATTATTAAATTATGGTTTAGAAAGCTGAGCAATCGTTAGAAACCATTCGGATCGTTGAATGTCAAAATGACTGTCTACTAAGAACCAACGACCATGCCATCAAAAGTTGGGTCCGCACATGTCTGCCTTTCGAATACCATCCCGGCTGGAAGGTGTTTCTGACAATGCTAAGTGGTGAAATTTCACTTAGCAAGCGTTTTGTGCTTGGTTAGTGAAAGACCAGTATTTAAGACGTGGGTCGTCGGCTTAAATCTGTGTCCACCACGTTCCAGCGTTGTCAGAAATGCCTGTAAGCCGGTGTAGGACGTCTCCACAACAGCAAGTTTACGGTAACTCGCACTGTTTCCAGCGGGTCTCAGCTGGCAGCACTTGAACTTAGAAATTGTCATGATTTAACCATCTTTAAGGCTAAAGAATAACTAGCACAACGCGCAAGTTTTGATTTTTTGCGCTTAACTACTTTGATTTTTCAGGTCGCAGGTTACTTCATGATTAAAGCGTGCCATTGTGTCAGCCTACTGTTCATCGGCTGATTTGCATCCTCGTCCATCAAAAGGCTGGTACACATATGTCTGTTTTGATCATAGGTTACGCTAAATGACCACCATAGTTGCACGCAAAAAAATTGGCCGCCCTCCCCCAAAATGGGAATGACTGCCAATTTAACGAAACCCGCACCACACAAGTTTCAATAATATTCAAATCAATGATGAAGTACTGTCCATCATCAGACGTTTAGAATCCATAAGAAGATAATAAAGACGAAGAAGAGTACGTACATTAATGGGTGAACTTCCTTAGCATGCTTAGTGGCCACCATCGTAATGACATACGCGATAAAGCCCAATGCGATCCCGTCAGAAATACTGTAAGTCAGTGGCATCCCAATCACAGTCAAGAAGGCAGGGACGGCAATTTCAAACCGATCCCAATTGATTTGCTTCAAGGATTGCGCCATCAAGACCCCAACGATAATTAGAGCGGGTGCCGTAACTTGGTCCGTGACCACGTTTAACAATGGTGAGAAGAACAGTCCGAAGATGAATAGGGCACCGGTAACCACGGCACTCATCCCTGAGCGGCCACCCACGGCGATCCCAGCGGAAGATTCAACGTACGCTGAAGTTGGTGAAGTCCCCAGCACTGAACCGACTAACATGGAAGTCGAATCGGCCATCAAGGCTTTACCGACCCGCGGCATCTTGTTGTTTTTCATAAAACCAGCTTGTTCGGCTAAACCGACCAGCGTGCCGGCCGTATCGAAGAACGTGACTAATAAGAAAGTCAAAACGACAATGATTAATTGTAACGAATTAATGTCACCAATGTGCGCCAGTGCGACCCCAAAAGTTGGTTTTAATGAAGGGGCGCCTGAAACGATCGTCGACGGCATTTTAATTAAGCCAGTAACTAAGCCCAAGATTGACGTCAGCACCATCCCAATGAAAATCCCACCGGGCACTTTACGACTCATCAGAATCAACGTAACAATCAGACCAAAAATCGTCAACCAAGTCGTCCCAACGGTCAGTGAACCTAAGCCGACCACCGTGGACTTGTTCGCCACGATCAAACCACCACCGTGTAACCCGATGAAGGCGATAAAGAAGCCAATCCCTGCAGAAATTGCCAGCTTCATATCACGGGGAATCGCATCAATAATCATTTCCCGTAACTTAAAAATCGTAATGATAATGAAGATAACAGCGGCAATGAAGACGCCGGCAAGTGCGGTCTGCCATTTGACGCCCATCCCGATAACTACGGAATAAGTAAAGAAGGCGTTGACCCCTAAACCGGGCGCGATGGCGATGGGATACTTCGCCACTAACCCCATCAGTAAACACCCTAACGCTGAAGCCAAGGCCGTGGCGGTGAAGACCGCCCCTTTATCCATCCCGGATGCACCCAGGACACTTGGGTTAACAAATAGTATATAAGCCATTGAGACAAAAGTCGTCAATCCGGCCAAGACTTCCGTCCGCATTGACGTTTTCAATTCTGAAAAATTAAAATATGCCGCAATTTTATTCATGATTCCCTCCAGTTATTCGCCTTAAATGATAATTGCACATTTGTAAACGTTCGTGTTTACTCGTTCTTTTAACGTGTTTAATCGTATCATTATGTCCAATTAAATGCAATAATCGAACGATAAATAATTATCATTCGAATTAAATGCGATTTTCAATTCATTAAAGCTTGCGTTAAAATAAAGTTAATTAAAGCGTGTTCATTGTTTTAATGTCGGCTTTAGCCATCAGACCGAACCGCCATTATGCCATGTAACCACTTATCAAAATTTGATTTAAGAGGTGATTTGAATGGCTGGTTCCAAATTCACCGCAGTCTTCTTTTTGGTACTGTATGCAGTCTTACTCTACCTGGTCTTCACCATGCAAAACATGCTCGTCATGTATTTGATGGCCATCGGGATGTTCCTGGAAGCTTGCGAAGGCGTGTACCATAACTTTTTTAAACACTAAGTTAGCCGCAACGACCATTGGCTAGATCCACATTAGTCGTTGCAACTTTCATGAGTCTCGCTGCAGTCTCATTAGCACGATTCCGGGTTCAAACGGATCGTCCCCACAGCGAATACGTCCTGCTCACTTTGAATAGCAGTCCAAACACAATAGGCGCGACAAGAATTCAGTTATAAATTCCTGTCGCGCCTATGTTTTTCCTACTTACTATGATAACTTGCAGACGACTACTCACCTCAGTACCATTTAGATTCAGTAGAACCTAGTGAAGGACGGGGTGTGACTGCGGTTCGCCCAAGTCAGTGACCTGTTGACTAAACGTCTCCATCATCTGGAGGACTTGGTCGATTTGCGGTGCCCCTAACTGATTGACCCAGTGATCAAAATGTTGCGTGATTGCTTGATCGACGACCCGTTCAACTTGTTGCCCACGTTCCGTCAGATGCAGATATAGCCGACGTCGGTCACGTGGATCCGGTACTTGGAACACGTAATGCTGCATCAATAGCGACTTAACTTGCCGTGAAATCGCACTGCGCGTCACTTGCCGCTGAATGGCAATATCGTTGAGCGTCACGTCTTCAGTGGTCGCAATCCGCCGTAAAATCAAAAATTGTTCAAACGACAGCTTATTTTGACTTAATGGCCAAGCCACCAAGTCCATCATAATTTTAGTTGTATTTTGGTATGCCTCAAAATAATCATTTAGCAATTTGCTTAATTCGTCATTATTCATCGCGATCACCATCACTTCATTACTTTTGTTCGAATATATCACGCCTTTAACTATTTTGCATGTAATTACCCGCATTTCACATTGTTAAGCATCCTCCCTAACAATTTTCAGTGACTAAGTGTATGATTGAAGTATGATAAACCGCTTACGGAAACGGAGACGAAAACTATGCCTTTGACACCTTTACATCGCGTCGAATTACGCCTCATGCAAGTCGTTATTGATATTTGTGACGAAGAAAACATCGATTACTTTTTAATTGGCGGGTCGCTACTGGGTGCCATCCGCCATCACGGCTTCATCCCGTGGGACGATGACATCGACATTGGCATGCGACGTCGCGACTACCAGCGCTTTATCGCCGTCGCCAATCGTCACCTGGATCCGAACCAGTATTTTCTCCAAACGGGCGCCTCGGATCCAGATTACGCCCTCAGTTATATGAAGTTACTGGACGTCAACACTTATATCGAAGAAAAGAATAACGTCAATAATGCGTTCAAAGGCGTGTTCGTTGATATTTTTCCATTCGACAAGATTCCTGATGACGAGGCCTTACGCCGCTCACAGATGCTTCATTATAAGTTAACGGATGCCGCGATTTTGCTCAAACTCAACTATAATTTTGTCAAAACACCGCTACGCAACATCTTAAGCAAACACACGCCTGAACAGCTCGCCGAAGTCAACCGGCACAAGCAGGAACGCGAAGAATACATGCGCTTGTATGAACAATCAGACTCACGGACCTACAAAAACTTAGCGTCACAGTATGATTACGATAAAGAAATCATGTCCTATCGTGAATTAACTGAATTGACGACCGTGCCATTCGAGACACTTCAAGTTCACGTGCCAAAAGCTTATGATGCCGTGCTAACGCGGATGTACGGCGACTATATGCAATTACCACCAGCCGATAAACGAGTTGAAAAACATCTGAACAAACTAATTATCGATAATCACGAGATTTTATAACTGTCGCTAGCGTGGTTCAGGGTACTCGTTACTGCTGAACCACGCCCTTTTTAGTTACTGGCGCGTGGGTCAGATTTCTGTTCGTCAGCCGGTGCGCGCCTTATTCTGACCTCCGGGGCCGGCTGACAATTGCTGGAACGTAGCCGACGTCGATTTGAACTCACGCAGAAAATCACTGCGCAATTTCAAATACGAGTCTTATTCTAAGCCGGAAGAAAAACACTTCCGACTAAGAATAATTTGGCTACTGAGCATTGTCCGCCAGCCCCTCCAGTCGGGAAACCGCTCGAATGGCGGATGAACGACCACCTATCTGGGTACAATTGACCACTGAATGTTTAGTGGCCGTCCTTCAGATGAACTTTGAATTATATCGCTGCTGATTTACGTCATTTGTATACCGGTAAAATCACCTAAAAATAATTGCTTACCCCAATGAAAAATGGCCTTACAATTAGACGATAATAGTGCCAATTGCCTTCAAATCAGGCCTTCAGCCGCTCAGTCAACTATGAAGATTTTGCAAATGTTCAATATTATTGACGATTTCTAGAATTAAAATACGAGTAAAGCAACCTCAAAATTACTGAAAACCAGTCTTAAAGTTGATTGCCAAAACAACTGTTTACTAAGAATCAATGCCCAGTCCATTAAAAAGTTGCGTCCGCCCATGTCTGCCTTTCGAATACCATCCCGGCTGGAAGGCATTCTGGGCAAGGCCAAGTGCTTATCAGAGTGTGAGGTTCAGACGGGTTGGGACTGAGGATTAGCCTAGCTAGAGCGTTAAGCGGCGAACTTCCGCTTGGCGTTCTGGCGTAGCTAACCGGAAGTCCCAGTCTGACCCGAGCACGTTTCGCCCATATCGCAGCCAGCGTGAAAGACCAGTATTTAAGACGTGGGTTGTCGGCTTAAATCTGCGTCCACCACGTTCCGGCCATTGCCCAGAATGCCTGGAAGCCGGCCTAGGATGCGCCTACCACTGCAGGTTTACTTTAATTTGCCCTTATTTCCAGCGGGCTTGAGCTGGCGGTTTTGACCCTACAAACTAACGAACTTTAATCATACCCGGTCCATTTGCACCAACACCGCTAAAGACAAGTCGATTTAATCTTAATTTTCGAATATAACCTAGAAGCGCTAGCTAACGCTTGTACTAGTAAAATACTAATTTAACTAACCTCAACCTGTGTTAAACTAAAAATAATTACATGACTTTAACCTAATCGGGGTCAGGAATTCATTAAATGGGGGATCGCCATGGCAGCAAAATTATTTGGAATTATGATGATCAACGTTCAAAGTATTGAATTGTCGATTGTCAATTTAAGAACACTCCGCCAAGTCGAACGGGTTCGTTCCGACGTTTCACTTGGGGAAGATATTTACGATCAGCATACGATCGACTATGATTCAGTGGAACAGGCCGCACAAGCGTTGAGTGGCTTCGTGCAGATTATGAACGATTACGGGGTTAAGGACTACCATTTATGGGGATCGTGGTCTTTATCATCCGCCAATAACGCCGACTATATTCAAGACCAGTTACTCGTGCGCACGGGCCTCAAAATCGACTGGCTCTCCAGTAGTCAGGAAACTTATCTGCGCTCCGTCGCGATTGCCGTCCACTTTCCACGTTTTAAGGAAATGATTACGAAACCGACTTACCTCCTCGGAATCAATTCCGGGAGTGTCGGTATTTCACATTACGACCAGAGTAACTTTATTTATTCACGCAGTCTGCGCTTGGGACCCGTTCGGATTGCGGAAGTGCTGGAAAACTTGCAATCGAGTGTGCCTAATTATGTCGAAGTGCTTGATGATTACATCTCTAGTCAAATTATTGACTTCGGACGCTTCCTGCCTGGGCATCGCGACCAACCTAGTAACGTCGTGATGTTAGGTGTGGCACCCTTTGCGACCCTCTTTCGGCAACAACAATCCAAAGCCGGGGTCGAAGAACTCAGTAAGGCTGATTTTCAAGCACTATACGATGACGTCATCAACGCCTCGGATCAGTATTTAATGGATAAATACGAAGTCGACGAGGAAGATGTCCGCCTGATCGTGCCGGAACTACTGTTGATCAACGAACTACTTCAGCTCACGAATGCCGAAAAAATTTGGCTGGGTAACGTCACGGTCCTCGATGGCCTGATTATCCAAGAAGCCATTAAACTAGGATACAAGAAGTATAACTTCAACGACCAAATCGTTACCGCGGCCAAGAATATTGCCGACCGCTACAACGTTGAACCGAAGCATCGCGACCTGGTCACAAAGTTCTCATTACACCTATTCGACCAATTAAAGCCGCTGCACCACCTTGGCAAACGTGACCGGTTACTGCTGCAAGTTGCCGCTATCGTTCATGACGTGGGGAGTTATGTCGATCCACATCAACATTACCTACATTCAGACTACATCTTACAAGCAACTGAATTAATGGGTCTGACCGATACTGAAAAACGGATTGTCGCGCTGATTTCACGTTATCACAGCGCACAAACCCCTTCGAAAGATATTCGGCACTTTGCCAACTTGCAAGTCGAACAGCGGTTGTTAGTCTCGAAACTGTCAGCGATTTTACGGATTGCGGACGCACTCGATGATGGTCGCAAACAAAAAGTCGACAAAATCTCCGTTTCGATTCGTAATCCACGCGTCATCATCACCTGCTTTGCCCACGACGACCTGTTCTTAGAGAATTGGGTCTTCGCTCAAAAAGCAGCCTTTTTCAAAGAAGTCTTTGGTTTAACACCAGTCATCAAACAACGGGGGGTTCGTTAAAATGAATTATCACAAAGAAAGTTATTACACCAACCGTGAACTTAGCTGGCTTGATTTTAATTATCGTGTCTTGGATGAAGCCCGCGATAAGGACAATCCGCTCCTCGAACGGGTGCGCTTCTTAGGCATCACACAGAGCAACCTCGACGAGTTCTTCACGGTACGGGTCGCGTCATTACGCAAATTAATGTCGGTCAATTATACCAAGCCGGACCCGGCTGGACTGACCGCCGCTGATCAGGTCGCGGCCATTAACGACAAGGCGCATGAAATGGTCAAACGGCAATATAACACCTTGAATCGTTCCCTGTTGCCGTTACTAGAACAACACGACATTCACCTGTTGACGATGGCAGACTTAAATGAAGAACAACACACGTTTGTCAAAAATTATTTTGATGATGAACTCTACCCGGCGTTGACCCCAATGGCGGATGATTCTTCACGGCCCTTCCCATTCATTGGCAATAACACCTTAAATATTGCGCTACGGATTTATAAAAATGGTGATAAAAAGGACCGCAAATTTGCGACCGTCCAAGTCCCAGACGTCTTTCCACGGGTCGTTGTCTTACCTGGCAAACCCAATCAGTTTATTTTGATTGAAGAAATCATCAAGGCGTTTGTCGGTTCCCTATTTATCAACTATACGGTCAAGGAGACGAGCTGCTACCGGGTCATGCGGGATCTGGACTTAGACGTTGCTGAGGAAGATACGTCTGACCTGTTAAAAGAAGTCCAGAAACAACTGAAGATGCGTGAACGTGGTAAAGTGATGCGGCTGGAAGTTGAAAAAAGCATGAGTAAGCATCAACGGACTCGTTTGGCCAAAGCGCTTGGCATTAGTGAAAGTACCCTGTACGTCATCAACGGGCCACTCAACTTGACCTTCTTATCCAAGCTTGTGAAGGCAGTCCAGGGTCATGACGACTTGAACTACCCGAAATATCGTGCGTACTATCCGGCGAAATACCGTGAACGTTCGATTTTTGACCTCATCAAGGATCATGACATCTTGATGCAATATCCATATGATGATTTCAAACCCGTGGTCGATTTCATCCGCGAAGCTGCCGAAGATAACGATGTATTGGCCATTAAGATGACCTTGTACCGGGTCTCGGCGGACTCACCAATCATCAAGTACCTCGGACAAGCGGCGCAGAATGGCAAACAAGTCACGGTACTGGTCGAAGTCAAGGCCCGGTTTGATGAAGAAAACAACGTGCACTGGGCTAAAAAGCTTGAAGAAATGGGCTGTCACGTCATCTACGGTTTGATTGGCCTCAAGACCCACTGCAAGTTGGCGTTAGTCGTACGTCGTGAAAACGAAGGTATCAAGCGCTACATGCACATGGGAACTGGTAATTATAACGACGTCACCGCCCACTTTTATACCGATATGGGGCTGTTCACCGCGGATACTGACATGGGCATCGATGCCTCCAACATTTTCAACATGTTGTCCGGCTATTCGGAGCCTCCGTACTTCCACAAGCTGCACATCTCACCAGATGGCATTCGCGACTTCATCAACGAAAAACTTGACGATGAAATCGCGATTGCCAAGGCGGGACGGCCAGCTGTCGTTAAGATGAAGATGAACTCACTATCTGACCCGCAAATTATTAGCAAACTCTATGAAGCTTCCCATGCGGGCGTTAAAATTCAGCTGATTATTCGGGGCATCTGTTGCTTACGGACCGGCATCAAGGGCGTCTCAGATAATATCGAGGTCCACTCGATTATTGGCCGGTTACTGGAACATAGTCGAATCTACTACTTTAGTAATGACGGCGAACCGCAGATTTACCTATCGAGTGCGGACATGATGACACGGAACTTGAATCGGCGGGTGGAATTGCTCTTTCCACTGTTGCAACCCGAAATCAGTCACCGTGCGATGAACATTTTTGCGACGATGTGGGCCGATACCGTCAAGACCCGGATTTTACAACCAGACAATACGTACACGCGCGTTGATGGCCGGGGCCTAGAAGTGTTCGATTCACAAGCGACGTTTATTCAGGAAGCTGAACAAGCCGTCAAGGAGGACCACGGTGAAGCGACACCGACAAGTAACGCCCACCAGTTTATTCCCATGATGAGCCCTAAAAACGAACCAGACGCTTCAGATCTAGATAGAGAGGATGATTAGCAATGGAAAATTTCGCGGTCATTGACTTAGGTTCTAACTCGTGTCGAATGACGATTACGCAGATTCAAGAAGATGGCAGTTACACCGTGACGCACCGCTTAAAGGAGATGGTGCGGCTATCCGCTAACGAAAACGCGACGGACAAACCGACCTTACAACCAGATGCCATCGACCGCACCATTGCGGCCCTCAAATCCTTTGCAGCCGTTTACGAAACTTTGCCCAACCTAACGATTAAAGCAGTCGCCACGGCTGCGACCCGTAAAGCTAGTAATCAAAAGAAGTTCCTCAAGCGGGTCAAAAGTGAAGTCGGATTGGATATTGAAGTGATTCCGGGCACTACTGAGGCTTACTACGACTATCTCGGCGTTGTGAACACCCTGCCCACGACTAACTGTGTGATGGTCGATACTGGCGGTGGTAGCTGCGAACTCGTCTTGATCACCAATGGCCAGGCCAAGGAATTGATCAGCCTCCCGATTGGCGCGGTGAGCCTGTCTGAAAAATTTGGCCTCAATGACCAAGTCAGCGCGAGTCAGTTATTCCAAACGATGACCTTTGTTGATAAAATTTTTAATAGCGTTTGGTGGTTACGCAACGGCCTGAACTTGCCCCTCGTCTGCTTAGGTGGCAGTAACCGGACGTTAGCGAAAATCAACCGGCGCCAATGTAATATTTTGAATTTTGAGGATATTCATGGCTACCGACTGCGCGATAACGCGATTTACGACACGTTTAATACCGTCATCGCACAAGATGCGGCTGGTCGGGCTGCGATTCCGGGACTCGCCAAGGACCGGGCCGACATTATCGTCGGTGGTATGGTCCCCGCCATCAGTCTGATGCGTTTCTTAGACTCTGACCGGATGATTTTCTCCCAGAATGGCTTGCGTGAAGGAATCCTATTCGAACACTTAACCAACTTGGCTGAACAAAACGCAAAAGTTAGTGAGTAAGTTTTACTGACAATCCAAAAAAGATTATGCTAAGCTTAAAGCATCATTAAAGCAATCAATTATGACTCAAGGTCGTCTTTAAATGCTTGTATATCTTTGCCACGGAACCTCCGTTGACCAAGAAAAGCATCGTTTCACATCAGAAACGAGCTGGCCTTGATCACTGGAGGTTTTTATATGTCATCAAATTCAACTCAAATTACAACGCGGACCAAGGCCGCCATCTTTGGCGCAGCGAGTCTCGCCTTTTGCGGTATTCTAGTCGAAACGTCGATGAACGTGACGTTTCCGACACTCATGCGCCAGTTCAACACGTCACTCGAAACCGTGCAGTGGGTCACCACGGCTTACTTGTTAGCGGTCGCTGCGACGATGGTGATCACCGCCTTTATCCAAGCGCGTTTTCACTGGCAAACGATTATCAATGTTGGTGGTAGCGCCTTTGTGCTTGGTGGTTTGTTATGTGCCCTGGCGCCCTCACTATGGGTCTTGCTGCTAGGCCGGATTATTCAAGCAATTGGGACTGGCTTTGCACTGCCACTGGTCTTCGCACAAATCATGACCCAAATCCCGTTTGAATCCCAAGGCCGCTTCACGGGGACGGCAGGTATGCTAATCGCCCTGGCCCCTTCGCTTGGACCCACGTACGGCGGCTTAGTCACCCAACTCGCTTCTTGGCGCTTGATTTTTGGCATTACCCTACCATTTGGTCTAATCGCGTGGTTGGTCACTGCACAAGCCATCCAACAACCGCACGCGCCGCAACGGTTAGCTTTCCCAGGTAGCCAATTTATCCTCATCATCGTTGCTCTGGTCGGCCTGCTGTTTGGCGTCAACAACTTCAGCAGCCACGGTCTCAGTCTAATTTATGTCGGCTTGCCACTTCTCCTAGCGATTGTCGCTTTGATTGGCTTTATCATGATTGCTGCTCGAGCGTCACATCCGCTGATCAACCTGACCGTTTTCAAACAAGGCGACTTCACACACGCACTGCTGATTTACTTTTTGATTCAGTTCATTCAGATTGGGATGACCTTCCTCCTGCCGAACTTCGCCCAATTAGTCTTAGGTAAAAACGCCCTGATTTCAGGCCTCATGCTGCTGGCGGGTAGTCTCTGCGCCGCCATCATCTCGCCATTTGCTGGTAAATTGATGGACCAGCGAGGCGCACGGTTGCCGTTTTTCATCGGGAGTGGTTTCATCGTGCTCGCAACGTTAGGCTTGGCCTTAACCGCTCGTCACCTGTCAGTCGCATTGATTGTCGGTGGCTTCGTGATTTTCCAAATTGGATTTGCCTGTCTCTTCAACAACGCCTTGACTTATGGCTTACAACAACTGCCGCCACACTTGATTGGCGATGGTAACGCGCTGTTCAACACCTTGCAACAGTATGCGGGGTCACTGGGAACTGCCATCATGGCCGTCCTGATGACCTTTGGTGCCACCGTCTTCCCACACGCCGCCAGCAAGTTTCAAACCACGGTCGGGACTCAGATTGCACTCTGGTTTAGCCTGGTTGTCATCGTACTAGTGGCTGGACTCGCGCTGACTGTTAAACGCAATAAGCGGGCCTGATTAGGAACAGTCGCCGGATTGCCATCGGGTTGCGTGTTTATTCATTAACTGTGCTGGCTCCGATTCATCCGCTACTCGATTGTTTGTCAACGTTAAGCCAACGCTGACAAACAGATGATTCATCCATTCGCCATCAACACTGATTTGCTTAGGTTTTGTTTAAATCCATAAAAGGTTCTTTAAGGCTGATCTTGAAACTACTTCATTCCAGACACTTCCGCTAAGATAAGGGTAAGCAGATGACGAATTCCGTCACCTAAATCAGAAAAGGAGTGGTTGGCATGCGCTGGGAACCTTTCATGTTTATCTTATTACTGACAACGGTCAGTTGCCTAGTCATCTTAATTGCGACCCGTAACGCGAAGCAGCGTGGTTGGCGACTACTCGGACTCGCCTACCTATTCGGACTGAGCGTGATTTTATTCACACCACTGTCCGTTGATGGTCATTCACTGTACGTCATGCCAGCGGGCTTTGGTCAGGTCAACTTGACGCGGCTGTACTTCCATGGCGTTGGCTTTCTCGAAAACATCTTATTGACCATCCCATTAGGCTGGGGGCTCAAACGGCGCTTCCAACGACGCTCATTGATCAGCATCGGGATGGCCGGCCTATTGATTAGTGCCGGCATCGAGAGCTTACAATACTTCATGTCGCAGCACTGGCTCATCAATCGCAGTAGTGATATTAACGACGTTGTTGCCAATACGCTGGGGATTCTAATCGGTGCCGTCATTGCAATGATCGTGCACGCGGTCAGTCTGCGCAAGGGTCGGTTGGCAACGAATCAGTAAAAATGGCCACTAACTAAATCGGCATACAAAAAAGTCGCGACACGTCTTTTCACAAGTACGTGTCGCGACTTTTTTGATGCTGTGCTCAGGGGTCAAGGACCAAGCTTTACTGGTGTTACCCGCTGATACAGCTTGATCACTTAAGCTTTAGAATTGTCCTGACCGGCGTGGCGGGCTTGTTGGTCCTGATGCCAACTAGTCGGGCTCCAGAGCTGCCCTTCCATTGATCCGCGTAAGCTTTCGATTTCAGCTTGCTGGTCATCTAACACCTTGATGACACTATCGATGACGACTTGATTATCCGCCGTGCGCAGGTCTGTTAATGCTTGAATCGCCCAAGCAGTTTGGTCTTGTTCACTCATGTTGATGCGCTCCATTTCTATTCATTCTTTTTACATTGTACACAATTCACCATTCCTTACCAAATCATTTGCCTTTTCAAGTTTGATCCAAGTCGAATGGTAACTAGTTAAGTACCGTCCAATTGCAGTGGTCGCTAATCATTGACATTCCGGCGCCGACGCCACTTGCCGCGGGCCAATGTCACTCGCAATTGCAACTCAGGCAAGCATTGAGGTTAGTCTTCTTAGCCGAGTTGATGGCAAACAAAAAACGCCGCTACGAGTTGTAACGACGTTATGATGAAGGTTAGCCAACTGCTTGTTGGTCGTCATCATAGAGTTTTTGTTGAATTTCGCGTAATTCAGACTTACGCACTGAGCGAGGCAAAAATGCCCGAATATCTTCTTCGTTATACCCAATTTGGAGTCGCCGACCATCATAGATAATCGGCCGCTTGAGTAGCTGTGGTTTTTCAACTAATAGGTCTAGTAACTGATTAAAACCTAAGTCCGCCAAATCAATGTGCAATGCTTTAAAAGCCTTAGAACGCGTTGAAACGATGTCCTCGAAGCCATTTTCAGTGAGCCGGAGGATTTGTTTCAATTCATCGCGATCCAGAGGATTAGCAATAATGTCGCGTTCATTAAATGGAATGTTATTTTCAACTAACCATGCGCGCGCACTACGACTGGACTTGCTGGACGTTGAATAATATAAGTTTACTGTCACGATGAATTCCTCCTAAGTTTCAGTAAGGGCCATTACACCACTTACTTTTATATAGTAAGTATACGAGCTTAGTCAAGAATAGTCAAGGTTTGTCAGAACTTTTTTAATTAAGACTTTCTAAAGCTACGGGACATCCGATTAACCAATATTTTCCGGTAGTGGTTAGTAATGATGTCGACAAAAGCGGTATCTCTGAAGATACCGCTACAACCATTCATGACATTGAGCAACTGCCCGGGCTGGGATCGAACCAGCGACCTCTTGATTAACAGTCAATTATTCTACCGCTGAACTACCGGGCAATGTCTATGTCGTTATTTATACACGCTTTTTTGATAAAACACAAGCGTTTATTAAAATAATTCACACTAATTTCACATATTGATTTTATTTAATGGTCAAATGGAATACAAACCAAGCCACGACATGACGGTAAAGTCCTTATCGGCGACTAGCTTGGCAATCGTGCGGCGAATCTCTAATTCACTCAGAGTCGTTCTTAAATCAAAATAATAATCGCCCTGCTGGTTTTGCATCGTCAATTGCCACTGGCCCAGGTCTGCCCACTGCTCCGTATCTGGCAACGCAGCTTGGTGTTTGAATAGCACGTGAAAAGTTGGTTTCCAGGTATCTTGGTCATCACCGGTCACCTGAATCAAGCGGCAAACTTCGCGGTGGCAGCGCAATGCGGCGCGGGCACCAATCACGATTCCTAAGACGATCAGAGCGGCACCCAAGCCCAGACTAGTCAGTAAAATCCGCGTCAAAAGTGGTGTCGCCTGTAATTGAGAACTCAAGACGATTGCGGCACTCATCAGTAACCAGATGGCGAGCACCCAGCCATTCAGCCAATTCAGAGCGACGTCCCGCGCATGCCGATAAGCGGCTAACCGGTACTGGACATCATCATTGACCACCCGTTGCTCCGGTGTCACTGGGGAATAGACCACTGCCAAATCATCGTGAAAGACGTGGGTCGCGAACGGTTTAAAGACGGGGGTCATCAGGTCTAAGGTCGTCTTTGGCAAGTATTCAGCGACCACGTGCTTTGCAGTTGGCGTCGCTTCGAATTGGTACGTGCATCCATGAATGGCGGCGAGTTGATAGCCAGCGTCTGCTTGACGATTGAGCCAGGCGACTTCCGCAGCCGAGCCTTTTAAATAAAATCGGTGTTTTTGCATGGTGGGAATCCTCCATTTCTCAATGATATGACTCCCAATTATAATCAGATTGGTCTATTTTTCAAACATTCCTTAATCTTCGTTCAATACCGTTACTAACGCTTGTACAATCGACTTATTAATCTATTGGCGATGGTAGCCCTTACGCCATCAATCCGGATTGGTATGGGTGCAGCCGTCAAAAATCCAGCCAGATTGGCACTCCTGCCGGCTTTATTAAGTTTTTGATATTTATTCACAAATTTTCTTAAGCGTGCTAGACTCAAACTTGATGTTATCGATTTCAACAACTTGGAGGAACAACTATGTCTGCGCAATATATTATGGCTATCGATGAGGGGACCACCAGTACCCGGGCCATTATTTTCAATCACGCCGGTCAAAAGGTCGCCGAGGCCCAGCGTGAATTTCCACAATACTTTCCCCAACCTGGCTGGGTCGAACACAATGCGACTGAAATCTGGAACGCCGTCTCATCAACGATTGCGGACGTGCTCATCTCAGCCGACTTAAAACCCAATCTAATTAAAGCCATTGGCATCACGAATCAGCGGGAAACAACGGTCGTTTGGGACAAACAAACCGGACTTCCGATTCACAACGCGATCGTCTGGCAGTCCCGGCAAACTGCCCCACTGGCTGAACAACTTATCGCCGACGGATACGGGGACCTGATTCATCGCCACACGGGTCTGGTGACCGACGCCTACTTCTCGGCTACCAAAATTCGGTGGATCTTAGACCATGTTCCGGGCGCCCAACGACGAGCGGAAAGGGGCGAACTGCTCTTTGGGACGATTGACACTTGGTTAGTCTGGAAACTCACTGGGGGGACGACGCACGTCACCGACTACACGAATGCGAGTCGGACGATGCTATTCAACATTCACGACCTTCAATGGGATCAGACGATTCTAGATCTGTTGCGAATTCCAACTGCTATGTTGCCAACGGTGCGCTCTAACTCTGAAATTTACGGCACAACCAAGGATTACTTGCTGTATGGCAGCCAAATTCCAATCAGTGGGATGGCCGGTGACCAGCAAGCCGCCTTATTTGGTCAAATGGCGTTTGAACCCGGCATGGTCAAGAATACATACGGCACTGGCGCCTTCACCGTGATGAATCTCGGCCAACAACCGCAACTTTCCGACCACAATCTCCTAACCACGATTGCTTACGGTCTCAACGGCGAAGTCAATTACGCCCTGGAAGGCTCGATTTTTGTTGCCGGTTCCGCGATTCAGTGGCTCCGCGACGGCATGCAACTGATTGAAACGGCCCCTGAATCTGAAACGCTAGCCCGTCAAGCCACTAGTCACGACGAAGTCTATGTCGTCCCCGCCTTCACTGGTTTAGGCGCGCCGTACTGGGATTCTGAGACTCGTGGCGCCGTCTTTGGTTTGACCCGCGGCACGACCCGGGCTGATTTTGTCAAAGCGACGCTCCAATCACTGGCCTATCAATCCCGCGACGTCATCGACACGATGAAACACGACGCCCACATCACCATGCCAACACTGATGGTCGATGGCGGTGCGACCCGTAATGACTGGCTGATGCAATTTCAGGCGGACATCTCGAACGTCGAAATCATTCGGGCCGCTGACTTGGAAACCACAGCGCTCGGGGCCACCTTTTTAGCGGGGCTCGCAGTCGGCTATTGGCAAGACTTAGCTGAAATCAAAGCCATTCACCAAGCCGGCCACGTTTTCAAGCCCCAGATGTCTGAAGAACAACGCACGACGCTCTACCAGGGCTGGCAAACGGCCGTGAAAGCGGCGCAATTATTTAAACACTAACCAGAAATCGGCGTCCCAACATCAATTGCAATCACTGATGTTGGAACGCCGATTTTCATTTGACCACAGCCCCCATATGTATACCGGCCAAATTAATTATAATTGCAAGTCATCCACCCGCCTGAAGGACCGGCTGAGCGCGAATAATAGGAACACCACGGCGTCGAATACACCGAATAAGAAGAGAAAGAGTCGTAAATCGAAGCGGTCGGCTAGGTAGGCAAAGGCGATTGAACCTAACGGGAGCGTAATGGAGACCAGGGTATAAAAGCTAGTCATGACCTTACCAAGTTGATCTGCGGCCACACTGGCTTGAATCATTGGCGTTTCATACACTTGGGTCAAGCCTAAGAAAATAAAGCTTCCTAAATAGACCACCGCAAACGCCCAAAATTGATTGAATGCGACGACCGTCAAGAACATGAATATCGTACAACCTAGATTGCCAATCAGGTAAGCAACGCGAACCGACAATCGTTTTAAACTGCGGTATAACAACGTCATCCCCACTAACGTCCCGACTGCGGACATTGATTCCAGAATCCCATAATAGATTGAACCACCAAAGTGCCGGCCAAATAATACCACGTACGTGTTCAACCCACCGAAAAAGAAGTTCAAAACGGCACTGGAAAACGTCAATAAGCCCAATAATCGATTTTTCGAAATGATTTTGAAGCCGACCAGTACTTGTTGAAAATAAGGTTCAGACGTTTCAGCAGGTTGGTGGTGCGGCTCGTGCACCTTGATTCGATTAAACGTCAGGACCGTCACGACGAAGGTGGCTGCATCCGCAATAAGGATTCCGAGTACCGACAACAGCCCAATCAAGAACCCCGACAACGCGTTAAACACATAGTCAGTCCCCTTGTAAGCAATCGACATGTATTCCTGTGCCTGGACTAGTTCATCCTTTTTGACAATCAACGGCACCAAGGCGTCTTGAATGGGATAGGCCAAGGAGCCGAACAACGCTGCGACGAAGACCAAAATGACGTAGACGCCCGCTACCTTCACGTGCGCCAGCAATGCCGCAATCAATAATACGACGACCACTAATTGTGAGAACTCAACGGCCACCAGCAATCGACGCTTGGAATGCTTGTCGATCGTACTCCCAAATAAAAACAGTAGAATGCCTGGCAACACAATGGCTGCGTTCATGATGCCAATCCACAAGGCACTATCGGTTAATTTGAGAATAAACCAGTTCATCGCAATCATGTAAATACTATCGCCGGCATTACCGATGGCCCGCCCAAAGACCAGTTTACTAAAATTCGGATTGATCAATCGTCATTCCCCCTCTCAAAAAATGATTATGTTTGCCGGATACTGCCAATTGACTATTGCACCAACAGCGTTTGCTCACAACGGACAGTTATGCCGGTTGAATCTGGTTCGCGTCTGAAACGCTAAAACAAGCATCAGCTTGAATTGGCAGAATCACGCTTGCTTTAAATTATAATACAATGAGAGTTTTTTGAATAACTAATTTTATTTTAACTTAAAAACTTATTCGTCGATGTTATTAGTTGTCACAAGATCATCGAAGTCATTCATCATCAGCCTGGAAAGCTTCGCCAATAAACGCCATCGTCTCTGCCGCTTCCTCTCAGTGCTCATACAGCATGCCCAAAAGCCACGCCATCGATTCAACTTCGATGACGTGGCTTTCAAACGCTTAATTTATAGTCTATTCAATACTGATTCATATCGCTTAGTCGCAACAAGTTGCCCCCGTTAACTAGTGATCTAGTTCCGGCAAGAACCCCTGTCGACGCGCAATATTCAAGAATTCCCGACGTTTGGCCGCTGAATGGGTTGCTTCGGCCGTCATGTGGGCTAAATGTTCGGTCCGAGCATGACTGCTACGATGTTGGTAATACTGATTCAACACGCCATCAAAACGAGTCAACTCGTCTTGATACGTGGTCGGTTCTGCATATTGATCCTTAAACAATACTGCTGAAAGACCTAGCCGGGGCTTCACTTCTGGCACGTCAGCCGGATGTCCCAACTGCAAGCCAAATACTGGCAAGGTCAAGTCGGGCAACTTCAACGCGTCAATGACCGCTTGCGTATCATTGTTGATCGACCCTAGCACGACCGTCCCGAGTCCGAGACTTTCGGCCACCATCACCATTGCCGCGGTCATCAGCGTGGCATCTTCAATACTGCCGACGAACCGATCAAACTCACTGAGCGCTTGGCGCGTGGTTGCGCCCGGTGCCAACTGAACGTTACGGTGCTGGTCCGCTAATACCACGAATAGTCGGCCATGTTCGCCGACCGTTGGCATCGTGGTAATCTCAGCTAATTGCTGCCGCAATGCTGGTTTGGTAATTTCAATCAAGCTATACGCTTGTAAATACTGACTAGTCGGCATCCGTTGTGCCATCGTGATAATTTCGGCTAACTGGTCATCACTGACGGGTTCATCCGTGAACAGCCGCCGAGTCCGGTGGTCTTGTAAGGTTTCAATCACACTTCTTGCCACTTAATATCGCTCCTGTTCTTGCTGAAGTTCTTGGGCCCAACTGGTTAATTGGGGTAAAACGTCTAAATTCAAATTAAAAACGATGCGCTGACACACTTGGTCAAGTTGGATACTCCGAAATAAGGGATAGCGGGTCCGTCCCTGATCTTGGACCATCATGACACTGAGCGTTGTCAACTCGTCTAACGCCGTTTCTAACAACGTCATTTCACTCTTCGGGAAGTACTCGCGCCGCAGTTCTGGCGCATCTAGGGAACACCCCGCCAAACGCTCGATTTCTGGGCGCGTTAATAATAAACTTTCCGAATGCTCACTGATTAGCCGTGTCAAGATTTGAACGGTCAACCGTGATTCAAAGCCGTTGCGAAACCGAAAACGCGTCTGAAAATGATTCTGAATAAATTGTAATAATGATTCGGTCACGGCTCACCCTCCTATGCACGCTTAACGATAATACCACGGATTTTTTGATTTGTAAGTTATTTTCCCCGCCCAACGGCACCAAAAAAAGTCGTCACAAGCATAACGCTGTCTGCTTGTGGCGACTCTCCTTAGGTTCTGATTTAAATTAGCATCGAGTGGTTGAATGTCCTGTAACGCAGCGTTTGAAGCGACTCATTCAACACGCTGTCACCCATCATGATGCCCTTAAATTGCTACCAGTAATGCACTGAACGATGGTGTGTTTCGTTTAACCAATATGGTTTTCTTTCAAAATCATATCGACTTCTTCTTGCATTTCCGGTGTCTTCGTCCATTCTTCCCAATGATCCATACTCTCATCCGGGATTGTAAAGGTTTCGTTAATGTACTGCTCATATTTCACCACGTGGGTCGAATGTGGAATATTCAACTGCAAGATTCGGACCTGCTTAATGAATCCCCGTTCAGCAGCTAGTTCGGCACGACCATTCATCAACATATTGCCAATTTCCATGTAAGTTGTCCCGTCATTACGGGTAATTTCTTGAATCAAATCTAACACTTCATGATTTTTCAACTGTCATCCCTCACTTCAAACTTTAGTATAGCGAGGGCCAGCGACGGTGTCAAAGCCCACTTACTTAGTGGATTCCTGTTCGTCAACCGATGCGCGTCCTAGTTCGCCTTCCGGGGCTGGCTGAGAACGCTGGAACAGGGCGGACATCGATTTGAACTCACGCAGAAACCCACTGCGCAATTTCAAATG